>NZ_JBFAJA010000021.1:0-138635 GCF_040654975.1 Dactylosporangium sp. NPDC050588
TCGGACTTCGCGCCCGCGATGAACTGGTGGCGGATCACGTCGATCCGGACCGAGGCGGGTGCGGAGATCGCGGTCGACTACAGCGACCCGGACTGCACCAACCCCGGCCGGCTGCCGAACGTGAACGCGTTGGACAGCAACACCCTGCGCTGCTATCCGGTGAAGTGGGTGCCGCAGGGGTACACCCAGCCGCGCACCGACTACTTCCACAAGTACGTCGTCGACTCGGTGCAGCAGATCGACCTCACCGCCGGTGGCAGCGCCACCAAGACGTTCTACGAGTACGAGAACCCCGAGAACCTGCCGTTGTGGCACTGGGACGGCGAGGACGGCCTCGTCCAGGCCAAGTACAAGACGTGGGGGCAGTGGCGCGGGTATCCGTACGTCAAGACGAAGTTCGGGGAAGGCTCGAAGCAGCAGGTGCTGCGGGCGCAGTACTTCCGCGGCATGCACGGCGACAAGACCGCCTCCGGCACCAGAACGGTGAACGTGACCGGCCTGGAGGGTGGTCCGTTCCCGGACTACGAGCAGTTCGCGGGCATGGTTCGTGAGCAACTCGTCTATCTCGACGGGGCGGTCAACGCCGGCACGGTGACGACCCCGTGGCGGTCGACGACCCCCGCCGCGAGCCGGACGATCAACGGCGTCGTCACCGAGTCCCGCTATGCGGGCAGCGAGAAGACCGCGACCCGCGCGCTGATCAGCGGCGGGCAGTGGCGCCGGTTCGAGACGGTCACCGAGAACGACCAGCAGGGCGTCCCGCTGAAGATCAAGGATCTCGGCGACCCGGCAGACCCGGACGACGACAAGTGCACGGTGCACGAGTACCTGCCCAACACCGACCCCAACGTGTGGGTGCTGCGCTCGGCGAAGCGGGTCCGGACCTGGGCCGGTGACTGCGCCGCCGGCGGGCCGTCCGCCGCGGACCAGGTGATCTCGGATCTGCGGTACACGTACGACAACCTGGCCTACGGCGCGACGCCGACCACGGGACTGGTCACGAAGATCGAGCGGATGAGCGCCTGGAACGGCGGCAACGTCCAGTTCCAGACCGTCGGCACGTACAAGCACGACCCGCACGGCCGCACCACGGAGTCGACCGACATCGCCGGCCGGCTGTCGAAGACCGACTACTCGCCGACGACGGGCGGCCCGCTCGTCGGGATGACCACCACGAACCCGAAGCTGTGGACCACGACGGTCGTCATCGACCCGGCGCACGGCGAGGTGCTCAGCGAGTCCGACGTCAACAGCAGGGTCACCTCGGCGCAGTACGACGCGCTCGGCCGCCGCACCAAGGTGTGGAACGCCGACCGGTTGCAGGCCAGCAACCTGAACACGCCCAGCGTCGAATACCGGTACACGATCAGCAAGACCTCGGTGAACGCGGTCGAGACGCTCAGCCAGGACGCGAACGGCAACTACCAGTCGCTGTTCGAGCTGTACGACGGGCTGCTGCGGCCGCGCCAGAAGCAGGCGAAGGCGGTCGGTGGGGGCAGGATCATCGCCGACACCAACTTCTACGACTCGTTCGGCCGGGTGTGGAAGAGCAACGCGGCCTACGACACGACCGGCACGGCGGGCACGACCCTGCACCAGCCCGCCGACCTGGACGTCCCGGCGCAGAGCCGCATCGACTTCGACACGGCGGGCCGGCCGATCGAGGCCGCGCTGTACTCGGAGAACGTCTACAAGTGGAGCACGGTCACCAAGTACTACGGCGACTACACCACGGTCACCCCGCCGCTCGGCGGGACGGCCGGTGCCACGTTCACCGACAACCGCGGGCAGACGACCAAGCTGCGGCAGTACCACGGCGGCACCCCGACCGGCACCTATGACGAGATCTCCTACAGCTACAACAAGACCGGGCAGGTCGAGAAGATCACCGACGCCTCCGGCAACGTGTGGTCGTACGAGTTCGACGAGCTGGGTCGCACGAAGAAGTCCACGGACCCGGACCGGGGCGCCACCGAGTACACGTACAACACCTCGGACCAGCTGGTGCAGGTGAAGGACGCCGAGAACCGGATTCTGGCGTACACCTACGACGACCTCGACCGGCCCACCTCGATCCGTGACGGCAGCGAGACCGGGCCGCTGCGCGTGCAGACGGTGTACGACCTGCCGGCCAAGGGCCTGACGAAGTCGGTGTCCCGTTTCGTCGGCACCGACGAGTACAAGACCGAGCTGGTCACCGCTGACGCGCTGTACCGGCCGACGCAGACCAGGGTCACCCTTCCGCAGAGCGAGGGCGTCCTCGGCACCTCGTTCGCCGTGCGGAACACGTACAAGGTCAACGGCGACCTGAACACCGTCACGTTCCCGGCCGTCGGCAACCTCGCCGGGGAGACGCTGACGTACGAGTACGACAGCACGTACGGTCTGCCGAAGGCGCTGAGCACGAACTACGGCGACGCGACGTACTACGTCACCGACGCCACGTACACGGAGTTCGGCGAGTCGAGCTCGGTGATCCGGTCCACGGCCCTGACCGGTGCGCCGTTCGTGCAGAGCAAGACCGAGTACGACGACGTCACGCACCAGGTGAAGCGGCAGGCGGTGCTCAAGTCGGTCGGCTCCGCGTACGTCGCGGACGCGGCGTACAAGTACGACCCCGCCGGCAACCTGATCAAGATCGATGACAACCCGCTCAACGGGCAGCGGGACACGCAGTGCTTCGAGTACGACCACGCCCGCCGGCTGAAGCAGGCGTGGACCCCGCAGAGCGGTGACTGCTCGACCTCGCCCGCGTCCACGACGATGGGTGGCCCCGCACCGTACTGGCAGGAGTGGGACTTCGGTGCCGCCACAGACCCCAAGGGGCGCACCGGTTCCAGGCTGAAGGAGATCGACCACCTCACCCCGACCGGGCTGCAGACCACCGACTACACATACCCGAACCAGGGCGTCGCCGGCACCCAGCCGCACCTGTTGAAGGGCTCCACGCTCAAGAACTCCACCGGGCAGGTCCTCAAGACCTCGACGTACGAGTACGACAAGACCGGTAACACCACGTCGCGGCCGGGGCCGAACGGGCAGCAGAACCTGCAGTGGGACGCCGAGGGGCACCTCACCTCGGTGACCGACACGACCGGCACCACGTCATACGTCTACGACGGCGCCGGCAACCGGCTGCTGGCCAAGGACAGCACCGGCGCCACGCTCTATGTCGGCAACATGGAGATCAAGCTCACCGGCGCCTCGACGCTGACGACGACCCGCTTCTACTCGTTCAACGGTCAGGTCGTGGCGCAGCGGACCGGCAGCGGCATCGCCTGGTTGTGCGGCGACCAGCAGGGCACGGGCAATGTCGCGATCAGCGGCGACGCGGCCCAGACCGTGACCCGCCGCCGCCAGACCCCGTACGGCGAGGCTCGTGGCGCGGCGGTGGCCTGGCCGAACAAGAAGGGCTTCGTCGGCGGCACGGCGGACCCCACCGGCCTGGTCCACCTCGGCGCCCGCGAGTACGACCCGAACACGGGCAGGTTCATCTCCCTCGACCCGCTCGTCGACTTCAACGATCCGCAGCAGATGCACGGCTACGCGTACGCGAGCAACAACCCGACCACGCTCTCCGACCCGAGCGGACTGAAGGGCGTCGGCGACTTCTTCAAGGGCTTCCTGAGCGGCCTCTGGAACAGCCTCAAGTTCTGGGAAGCGTTCTTCGGCATCCTCAAGATGCTCCGGGACCCGAAGGGAGCGTGGAACGGCCTCAAGGGCGAGGCGAAGAAGTGGGAGAAGAAGACCGGCAACTTCGTCATGGGCTGGGCCTGCGCGATCAGCGGCATCTGCGACCAGATCGCCTCGTGCGTCGGCGGCGACGCCACCGCCTACGACTGCGGTGTGACCATCGGCGAGCTCGCCGGCGAGATGCTCCTCACCGCCTTGTCCGGCGGCGCGGGGTTGAGCGCCCGCGGCGCCGCCCTCGCCAAGAAGCTCGCCGAGAAGTTCAACGTCAAGATCCCCGGCATCGACACCGGACCGTCACACAACCGCGACGGTAACGGCAACGGCAACAGTTCGGACGGCGACGGGTCCTCGAGCGGCGACTCGGGCAACTCCGGTGACACCACCAAGTCCGGCGACAAGACCGGCGACGGCGGCGACGGGAACAACTCCGGCGGGGACGGCAAGTCCGGCGACCAGAACTCGGGCGGCGACGGCGACAGCTGCAAGCACAGCTTCGATCCGGAGACCAGGGTTCTGATGGCCGACGGCACCGTCAAGGCCATCAAGGACATCCAGGTCGGCGACGAGGTCCTCGCGACCGATCCGGAGACCGGTGAGACGCGCGCCCAGGTCGTCGAGGCGCTGCACCGCAACCTCGACGCGGAGTTCGCCACCCTCGACGTGGTGGACGGCGAGGGCGGCGAGGCCACCCTGCAGACGACCGCCAACCACCCGTTCTGGAACGAATCCCACGAGCGGTGGGAGCACGCGGGGGAGCTGGCGTCCGGCGATCTGCTGGTCGCGCCCGACGGCTCGACGGCCACGGTCAGCGCGTCCGTGGTGTGGACCGGCGCGAAGTACATGCACGACCTCACCGTCGCCCGGATGCACACGTACTACGTGCTCGCCGGTGCGTCCCCGGTGCTCGTGCACAACTGCCCCAAGGACGAGGACAACGACAACTACGCGGCCGACGACCCCTACTCGCCGAAGAACGTCAAGGCCCGGAGTGACCAGTGGAAGGGGCACTTCAAGCAGAACCGGTCGTACTTCCAGGTGCCGCCCGCCATCCATGAGATCGTCCGGCGCATCATGACCGACCCGACGTACCCGCAGCGCCGCAACCCCAACCAGACCAGGGACAACTTCGGCGGGCACAATCTGCCGGCGGGGCACTTCGGGCGTGGTTTCGGCGGTGAACCGATCTACGATCTCGGGGACGGCAGCCAGTTCCGGGTGGTCAGGCGCCGGTCCGACGGGGCGCTCGCCTGGGTCGGCCTCGATCAGCACGGCGTGCACGACTACTCGAAGGTCTATCAGTATCCGTGGGCGACGGCACCTGTGGTGACGTCCGTTCCGTAAGGTGGTTGACCGGCGTGGGGTGCGCGGACCGCACCCCACGCCGGTCCGCGTAGGGCGACGATCGGAGCATGGGGATGCGCGACCTGAGCACGGAGTTCGGTCGTGCCGGCCTGGAGTTCATCACCGTCGCCGACCCCGGGCACCCCTACATCCCGCCCGCGGTCGCCGCGGCGGCGACGAACGCCTCCGAGTTTCCGGGCCGGCGCTGGTTCGAGATCCCGGACGACGCGCCGGACCTGGTCGAGCGGGGCAACGCCGCCTGGCACGAGATGTGCTGCGGCCACGGCCTTTTCACACCCGAGGACCGGCGGTTCCTCGTCGCCGTCGACCTGAGCGAGGACAGCGCCTACGGCACGCGCTGGTGGGCCGAGGTGGCGCTGACCGACGACTGGGATGTCGTCGGCGAGGGCTCGGCGGGCATCCTCGGCCTCGGCCGCGGCCGGCCGGTCTTCGTCATGCTGTCGCGCGACGGCGACGTGGCCGTGCGCGGCGACCTGTGGCAGAGGTCCATCGGCGGGGTCCTCGTGCCCGACGTACAGCGGATGCAGCGGTCCCGGCAGGCCACGGGCTGGATCCTCGACGACCCGAGGTCCAGCCCGGCCGACCTGCGGGTGGTCCGGCGCTGGCTGGATCACCTCGCCGGCCTCCCGGACCGGTAGCCCCGGACAGCACCGTCGTCGCCGCGTGCGGCGATCCCGAAACGGCCGGGACCCGCGACCGCCGGGATGGGTGTTCGACGCGAACGCTCTGACAACCTCATAAGCGCACGCGAATCCGCCTGACGGCGGGTGGTCCGGCTTCGGCTGGGTCACCCGCCGTTTTCGCGTGTGTTGCCGTCCCAGAAACGCCGGTCTCCAGGCCGGGTTCCCGGATGGTGGGACGCGAACAGCGGCTGTCCGGACGGTTGACAACGGGGGTTCGGGCTGCGTTTATTTACGTTACCACCGAAGAAACATCGTTCCACTCTGCGAAACGGCTGCCGGTGCGGTGGAGCGGCCAGCCGGAGCAAACACCAGAGAGGAAGCGGCGATTCGATGAAGAATCCCTCCAGGTTGGCGGCCGGGGCCCTGGGCCTCGTCGCCGCCATCGCCGTCGGCGGCACCGCCGCCGAGGCGTACGGGCCCGCGGCGAACTCGCTCGGCTGTCGGCTGTACTTCAGCGACGCCGGCACGGGCAGCTCGCCGACGACGTGGAACGACACGTTCGGGCTCACCCAGACGCCGGCCACGCCGTCGCCCGGGCAGACCGTCACCGTCACCTTCACGGCGGTCGCCGGGCCGAACAACGGTCCGGTCCCGCTGAACGCGGGTGACGTGCCGGTCGTCATCAAGTTGGCGCTCGGCGGCTCCCAGTCGGGGACCGTCACGCTCAACATGGCCACCTACCCGACCGCCCCGGCGGCCGCGGGCGCGCCGCTCGGCTCCATCACCGCGACCGGCACGTACGTCGCCGGCACGGCCGGGGCCGCGTCGCTCACCGTCACGCAGGCCGTGTTCAACAACGCGACCGCCAAGACGTACTGCTCCGGCCCGGGCGACCGGGACCACAAGGCCGCCCCGGCGGCGAGCACGATCGTCGAGAACTACAGCGTGTTCGGCGGCGGCACCAGCATCACCTCGGTCACCGGGCAGAGCGTCACGAGCGCTGCGCGGGCGGGAAACACCATCAACTTCTCCGTGACCGGGCTGGCTCCAAGCGCGACCCTGAGCGCGTCGCTGAAGAACGCGGGCGGCGGTGGCACCGCTGAAGGCAGCGGCGCCGGCACCACCGACGCCACGGGTGCGGGCACCGGGACGCTCGTCGTCCCCGCCGGCGCCACGACCGGGGCGCGGACGCTGTCGGTGTCCGACGGCACCAACACCGTCACCACGCCGATCACGATCCTCGGCGCACCGGCCATCTCCATCACCCCCGGTGGTGGCGGCGCGGGCACGGCGATCGCGGTGACCGGCACCAACTGGAACCCGGGCAGCACCGTCTCCATCCGGGGCTACAAGGCCGGGGCGCCCCCGCCGCCGCCCACCGCCGACGCGGCGGTCACGGCGACGGCGAGCGCGACCGGCGCGATCACGGGCTCGTTCACGGTGAACGACCCGACCACCGCCTACATCGGCGCGTCGTCGGGCACCGGGCCGGGCACCCTGTTCGCGGTCGCCACCTGGACGGCCTCGGCCGACTCCTGCGTGGCGAAGGCCGGCCTGGCCACCACGGGCTCCTGCAACCTCACCTACAACCTGTCCCAGACGGTCACGGCGGGCAACCTCGCGATGTCCCGCACCACCGGCTCGGGCAACGTCACGTTGAGCGGCGTCACGCTCAACGGCACCGTCCAGCACGGCACCGGCGCGCTCGCGCCGATCACCGTGACGGACTACCGGGGCAGCACCTTCGGCTGGAGCCTGGTCGGTGCGGTCACCGACTTCACCGGTACGCCGGGCGGCAGCATCGCGAAGGCGAACCTCACCTGGATCCCGACGTGTGTGGCCGCCGCCGGCAGTACCAACGCGGTGACGGCGACGGCGGGCTCCGCGGGTGCGGTCGACGGCTCGACCCTGTGCTCGGCCCCGGCCGACGCGGCCGGCACGGGTGGCGGCTTCGACGCGGGCGCCGCGCTCGACCTGCAGATCCCGGCCAACCAGCTGGCCGGCAGCTACACCGCGACGCTCACGATCACGCTGAGCTAGCAGCCGAGGTGGGGGTCCTGCCGGGCCCCCACCTCCAAGCGGGAGGACAGACGTTGCGTTCCTTGACAAGCGTGCTCGCGGTCGTGCTCGCGGTCGCCCTCGTCGGCGCGCCCGCGCACGCCGCGGACAACGGTGAGTGGTCGGTGAACCCGACACCGCCCGCGCAGCCGGGCCCGGCGCCGCGCCTGTACTTCTTCCTCGAGTCGCCGCCCGGCACCTCCGTGCAGGACTCGGTCCGGGTGACGAACCTCGCCGACCAGCCGCGCACGTTCCGCCTGTACGGCGCCGACGCGTACAACACCCCCCGCGACGGCGGGTTCGGCCTGCGTACCCAGGACGCCACCCACGTCGACATCGGCGCCTGGACCCAGGTCGGCGCCGCGACCGTGACGGTGCCGGCGAAGTCGCAGGCGGACGTCCCGTTCGTCATCACCGTGCCCACCAACGCGACCCCCGGCGACCACGTCGGCGGGGTCGTCGCCATGGAGGAGCAGCCGGGCGCGACCACGAAGCAGAACGGCGTCGACGTCACCGTCCGCCGCGCCGTGGCCGCCCGCGTGTACCTGCGCGTCAGCGGGCCGACCGTCCCCGGCCTGCGGGTCGACCACGTGACGACGAAGCACGGGACCCCGTGGCTGCCGTCCACCGTCGACGGTTCCTACACGTACGACGTGGTCAACACCGGCAACCTGCACCTGCCGCCGAAGCTGGAGGTGCGCGTCACCGGGCTGTTCGGCCATCGCATCGCCCAGCACGGCAGCGCGCCGCAGATCGACCTGCTGCCCGGTGCGAGGACCCGGCTCGGCGGCACGTTCAGCGGCGTGTGGCCGTTCGACGTCGTCACCACCTCGGTGACCGTGACCGCCGACGGCGGCGTCTCCGCGCGGTCGCAGGACACGACGGTGGTCGTGTCGTGGCCGACCCTTGCCGTCGTCGTCGCCGGTCTGGTGCTGCTCGTCTGGCACCGTCGCCGCCGCGCCGCCGCGGTGACCGCCAAGCCCCGCAGGCGACTGCCCGAACCGGTGACGGTGCGATGAGGCGGACCCTCACCGTCCTCCGTGGACCTCGGCCGGCGGTGCCTCGGGCCGCCGCCGTCCTGTGCGGACCGCCGCGGACGGTGCCGCCGGCGGCGGCGCGGACCGTCGCCGTCCTCTGTGGACTGCTGCTGGCGGTGCTGCCGGCCGCGCCGGCGCGCGCCGACGGCATGACCGCGAGCGCCGCCGCACCGTCGGCGAAGCCGGGCGCGACGCTGCGGATCACCGGCGCCGGCTGGCCCGCCGGGCAGCTGCTGCAGCTCGTCACCTGCGGCGAGCTCGCCATGACCGGCTCCGGTGCCTGCGACATGCGCGCGGCGGTCGCGACCCCGGCCCGGGCCGACGGCACGTTCGGCGTCGACATCCGCGTCGGTGACCCGCCCCGCCCGTGCCCGTGCGTCGTGCACGTCGCGCTCGTCGGCACCGGCGCCGGCGGGCACGTCGACGTGCCCCTCGACATCCCCGGCCACGCGACCGGCCCGGCGCCGACCGCGGCGAGCACCATCGCCCGCCTCGACGTGGTGCGGATCAGGCTCACCGGCCGGCCGTCGTGGACGGAGTGGTTCGGCGCCCGCGCGGAGCGCACCCTCGTCTACGAGGTCCGCAACCCGGGTGCGCAGAGCCTGCGGGAGCTGCCGCTCAACGTCCGCGTCGGCAAGGGCGGCGGCGACCCGGCGGAAGCGCCGCGCTCCGGCGAGATCCGCCCCGGCGAGACCCGCGAATACCGGGTGCCGGTGACGATCCCGTTCGCGGCGTTCGGCCGGTACCAGGTCCGCGCCGACATCGCCGGGCTGGGCGCCGCGTCGGTCGGCTACGACGCGTACCCGTGGGGGCTGCTGGCGCTCAACGTGTTCGGCGTCGCGCTCATCGTCCTCGGCGTCCACCGCCGCCTGAAGGCCCGGCGGCACCGCGACGCCCTCGTGCCGCAGAGCACCGACCCGTTGCTGTTGCCGCCGCTGGTACGGGTGCCCGCGCTCGGCGCGGTGCTCGTGTTCGACGACGCCCCCGGCGCGAACCGGCTCCGCCGCAAGGCCCGGGCCCAGATCAGCGCCGCGACCCTGCGCGAGCTGATCGGCGAGCCGGACGGCGACGGCGGCACCGCGATCGTCGACCTGGCGGCGCTCGACACCGTCCTCGCGGGCGGCCGCCCGGCATCCGACGTGCCGGAGGCGAGCGGGAGCGCGGCCGTCGTCGACCTCGGCGAGCTGGACGCCTACCTCGCCGGCCACGCGGACGCCGACGACTGGCGGGCCGCACTGCAGCGTCCATCCCGGAAGGGCCGGCCCGGCCGGCGGAAGAGGAGCCCTGATGTGGGTGCGTGAGCGGGTGCACGACTGGTCCCTCGCGCTGCGCGCTGGCGCCGCCGCGGTCGCCGCCGTGGTGGCGTTCGCCGGCTGCTCCTCGGTGATGCCGGGGGCACTGGACGGCGGTGGCGGCACCGGCGACCAGCCGGTGACCGGGGCCGGGCCGGGCGTGACCGCGGACAGCGTCAAGGTCGTGTTCGTCGGCGTCGACCTCAAGGCCACCGCGAGCGTCACCGGCTTCAAGACCGCGGACGCCGGCGACCCGGCCCGCCAGGTCAAGGCCCTCGAGACATGGGTCAACGCCAACGGCGGCGTCGCCGGGCGCAAGATGGTCGCCGTCTACCGCAACTACGAGGCCGCCGACGACTCGCCGGCCGCCGAGGAGCGGCTGTGCAACCAGGTCACCCAGGACGACAAGGCGTTCGCGGTCGTGCTCACCGGCCAGTTCCAGAGCAACGCCCGCCCCTGCTACGCGACCCGCCGCACGCTCGTGCTCGACGCCACCCTCGTCGCCAACGACCAGACCACGTTCACGAAGCTCGCACCGTACCTGTGGTCGGCCAGCTACCCGGACTACGACGAGTTCGTGCGGGCGTTCCTCGGCAGCCTCGAACAGCAGCAGTACTTCGCCGGCAAGACCAAGGCCGGCGTCGTCGCCGCCGACACGCCCACCAACCGCAGCGCGTACGAGCGTCTCGCCGTGCCGGAGCTGAAACGGCTCAACGTCACACCGGCGGTCGCGTGGATCGACACCACCGACCTCGGCACCCTGAACGCCGGGCTCAACCAGGCCGCCGTCGACTTCCGCGCCAAGGGGGTCGACCGCGTGTTCTTCCTCGGCGGCGCCCGGATGGCGTCGTTCTTCCTCACGGTCGCCGCCGCGCAGAGCTTCACCGCCCGCTACGCGCTGTCCAGCTTCGACAACCCGAGCTTCCTGGTGAACAACCCGGCGACGATCCCGAAGGAGGGCCTCGAGGGCGCCGTCGGCATCGGCTTCAACCCCAGCCAGGACGTCCCCGACAGCGCGTACCCGTTCCCCGGCACCGACGCCGAACGCGCCTGCCTGAAGGTGTACGAGGCCGACGGCCAGAAGTTCGCGACCCGCGAGAACGCCCGCGTCGCGTTCCCCTACTGCGACGCGGCGCTGCTGCTGCAGGCCGGCGCCCGCGACCTCGGCGCCGACCTCAACGCGGCCGCGTGGTCGAAGGCCGCCCGCGCGCTCGGCACCGGGTTCAGCCCCGCGACCGGGTTCGCCGGGCTGCTCGGCCCCGGCAGGTTCTCGGCCGCGAACGGCTACCGCCCCCTCGCCTACGACGGCGGCTGCGGCTGCTTCGCCTACCAGGGCGAGGAGGTGCCCTTTGCGGCCCGCTGACGCGCTGTCCTGCGCCGCCGTCGACGCCTCCTACGGGCCCGTGCAGGTGCTGTACGGCGTGAACGTCCACGTCGCCGCCGGCGAGATGGTCGGCGTCTGCGGCCCGAACGGCGTCGGCAAGACCACGCTCGTGCGGGTCCTCGCCGGCCTGCAGCGCCCCGGCGCCGGCGGCCGGGTGCTGCTGGAAGGGCGCGACATCACCGGCGTGCCGGCCGCCCGCCGGGTCCGGCTGGGACTGTCCACGGTGGTCGGTCAGCAGGCGTTCGGGTCGCTGACGGTGGAGGAGAACCTCCGCATGTACGGCTACACGGTCAGCCGCCGCGACGGCCGCCTGCGCAAGGCCGTCGACGGTGCCTTCGCCGTCTTCCCGCGCCTGTACGAGCGGCGCGACCAGCCGGCGTCCACGTTGTCCGGTGGCGAGCGGCAGATGCTCGTGCTCGCCAAGACGCTCATCCAGCGGCCCCGGGTGCTGCTCATCGACGAGTTCTCCCTCGGCCTCGCCCCGGTCGTCGTCGGCGGCCTCCTGGAGATGGTGCGCCGGCTGAACCGGCTCGGCACCGCGCTGCTCGTGGTGGAGCAGTCCGTCAACGTCGCGCTGTCCCTCGTGGACCGCGCGTACTTCATGGAGAAGGGCACGATCGTCGCCGAACACACCTCCGCCGACCTCGCCGACCGGCCCGACCTGGTGCAGTCCCTCATGCTCGGCGGCCACGCATGAGTCTCTGGGGGTACGACTTCGGGCCTGACCGCATCCTGCTGGGGCTGTTCACCGGGCTCACCTACGCGCTGCTCGCCGTCGGCCTGGTGCTGACCTACCGGTCCAGCCGGTTCGTCAACTTCGCGCACGGCTCCATCGGCGTCTTCGGCGCCGCCGTGCTCGGCCGGCTCGTCGCCGGCGAAGGCATGCCGTACTGGGTCGCGTTCCCGGCCGCGATGGCGGTCGCTGCGGGCGTCGCCGCCGGTGTCGAGGCGGGCGTGGTCCGGCGGCTGCGGCACCGGTCCCGGGTCATCGGCATGATCGCCACCCTCGGGCTGTCGCAGTTCATCCTCGTCGTGTCGCTGCTGGTGAACCGGCAGGGCGTCAGCGGCGCCACCTTCCCCCGGCCGCCGGGCCTGCCGTCGTTCACCGTCGGGCGGACCCCGGTCGGGCCGGCGTTCACCGCCATGCTGATCCTCACCCCGATCCTGCTCGCGGGGCTCGCCCTGTTCCTGAAGCGGTCCCGGCACGGCCTCGCCATCCGCGCCGCCGCCGACCAGCCGTCCGCGGCGCTCCTCGACGGCGTCGCCGCGCCGCGGATGGCCACCGTCGCGTGGGCGATCGCCGGCGGGATCGCGGCGTTCTCCGCCATCCTCGTCACACCCACCCAGGGCGCCCAGTCCATCGACACGCTCGGCCCCGACCTGCTGCTGAAGGGCCTCGCCGGCGCCGTCATCGCCCGGCTGTCGTCGATCCCCGTCGCGTTCGCGGCGTCGCTGGGCATCGGCGTCCTCGAACAGATCCTGCTGTCCGGGTCCGCCGGCACCGGCATCGTCCAGGTGGTGCTCGGCGCGACCGTCCTCATCGCGCTGCTGCGCCAGCCGAGGCTCGGCCGGCGCGACACCGACGACGGCGGCTGGGCCCGCTCCGGCGCCGCGGTCCTGACCGGTCCGTGGCCGGTGCGGCACCTCGGCCGGCTCGTCGCCGCCGCCGGGTTCCTGGTCGCCGCGGCCCTCGCATACCTCGTGGACAACCAGACCGCGTCGGCGCTGACGACCGTCGCCGGGTTCACGCTCGTGGCGCTGTCGGTCCTCGTCGTCACCGGCGTCGCGGGCGAGCTGTCCCTCGGCCAGTTCGCGTTCGCCGGCATCGGCGGCGCCGTGTCCGTGCGGGTCGGCGCCGACACCGGCAACTTCTTCGTCGGCGTCGTCGCCGGCTGCGCCGCGGCCGCCCTCGCCGCGGCCGCCGTCGGGGTGCCCGCGCTGCGCCTGCGGGGACTCGCGCTCGCCGTCACCACCCTCGCGTTCGCCCTCGCCACCAGCGCCTACCTGCTGCGCCGCGACTGGCTGCTCGGCTCCGGCGTCAGCACCCCGAAGCCGCGCTGGGCCGGCTACACCCTCGAGGTCGCCAAGGACTACTACCTCTTCGCGCTGCTCATGCTCGGCCTCGGGATCTGGCTGACGGCGAACCTGCGCCGCGGCGCGTTCGGGCGGCTGCTCACCGCGCTGCGCGACAACGAGGAGGCCGCGCGGGCGCTGACCGTCTCCGCGCCGCTGCGCAAGCTCCAGGCCTACGCGGTCGCCGGCGCGCTCGCCGGGCTCGGCGGTGCCGTCATCGGCCACGGCCAGACGCAGCTCACCGTCAACAGCTTCCCGGCGAGCGCGAGCGTGGACGTCGTCGCCGTCACGGTCGTCGGCGGCATCGGCCTGCTGGGCGGGCCGCTGCTCGGGGCGCTGTTCATCGTCGGTATCCCGTCCTTCGTGGACCTCGGCATCCCCGGGCAGGCGGCGCTCACCCTCGCGTGGCTGCTCGTCGTCGTGCTGCTGCCACAGGGTCTCGGAGGTCTGCTGGTACGGGCCCGCGACCGGCTCGCCGCACGGTGGTCCGAGCCCGCGAAACCCGCGGCGAAGCCGGAGCAGGTCGCCGGCCCGGCGCTGCCGGCGCGCACCGTGCCGTTGCGCCCGCCGGTGGACGGGGAGCGGCTGCTCGTGGTGCGGGGCGTCACGAAGGCGTTCGGCGGGGTGACGGCGGTCAACGGCGTACACCTGGACGTCGCCGACGGGGAGGTCCTCGGCATCATCGGGCCCAACGGCGCCGGCAAGACCACGCTGTTCGAGATCCTCGCCGGGTTCGTCCGGCCCGACGCCGGCAGCGTGACCTTCGCGGGCGGCGACGTCACCCGCGCCACCCCCGAGCACCGCGCGAAGCTCGGTCTCGTCCGGTCGTTCCAGGACGCCCGGCTCTTCAGCACGATGACCGTCCTGGAGACCGTGATGACGGCGGGGGAGCGGACCGCGCCGAGCCACCTGCTCACCTCCGCGCTCGGCGGTCCGGTCGCCGAGCGGCGCAAGGCCGCGCGGGCCGCCGAGCTGGTCGACCTCATGGGACTGTCCACGGTGGCCGGTTCGCTGGTCGGGAATCTGTCGACCGGCACCCGCCGGATGGTCGAGATCACCTGCCTGCTCGCGCTCGAACCGGCGCTGCTGCTGCTCGACGAGCCGTCCTCGGGCGTCTCCCAGGCCGACGGCGCCGCGCTCGGCGACCTGCTGCTGCGCGTGCACCGCGAGCTCGGCACCACGCTGCTCGTCATCGAGCACGACCTGCCCCTGCTGTCCCGCCTCGCCACCCGGATGGTCGCGATGGAGGGCGGCCGGATCATCGCCGACGGCACCCCGGACGACGTCCGCGCGCACCCCGCCGTCGTGCGCTCCTACCTCGGCACCGACCTCGCGGCCGTCAACCGGTCCGGCGCAACCCACTGAGGAGACCTTCGATGCAACGACGGATCGCATCCCTGGCGGTGCTGGTCACCGCGGCGCTCGCCGCTGTCGTCCCGCTCGGCGCGGCGCCCGCGTGGGCCGCGCCGACGCTCACCGTCAGCAAGACCACCGGCCTGACCGATGGGGTGTCGGTGACCGTCGGCGGCAGCGGCTTCACCGCCAACCTCAAGCAGATCGCCGTCGGGCAGTGCATCGAGGAGGTGAAGGGCCCCACCGACTGCAACCTCGCGGGCGGCTCCCAGTTCGTCAACGCCGACGCCTCCGGCAAGATCCCCACGGTCACGCTGAAGCTGGCGCAGAAGTTCGGCACGTTCGACTGCACCAAGCGCACCTGCGTGATCGCCGCGCAGATCCTGCCGTCCGGCGGCAACGCGGGCGAGATCGCCGCCAACAAGGCCTCGGTGAAGCTGACGTTCGGCGCCGCCGCCGCCCAGCCGACCACCCAGGCCGCCGCGGCGGCCACGACCGAGGCGGCGGCGCTGCCGAAGACCGGCCCCGGCGACGAGCCGTTCGTCGTCGTCCTGGCCGGGTCGGCGCTGCTCACGCTCGGCATCGGGCTTCTCGTCGTGCTCCCGGCCCGCCGGCGCCGCGCGCACACCGCGGAAGGGGTGTGAGCGACATGCGCCGCATCGCGATGGCCGCCGCGGCACTCACCGTGGCGTGCGCCGGCCTCGCCGTCGTCACCGGGACGGCCGCCGCGGCGCCGGTGGACGCGTCACTGGGGTGCCGGCTGTACTTCAGCGACGCCGGGACCGGCACGTCGCCGACCACGTGGGCGGACACGTTCACGCTCAGCCAGTCCCCGGCGAGCCCGGCGGCCGGTCAGACCGTGACGGTGACCCTCGCCGCGGTCGCCGGCGTGACCAACGGCCCGGTGCCGCTCAACGCCGGCGACGTGCCTGTGCGGGTCACCGTCGCTCTCGGCGGCGCGCAGACCGGGACCGTCACCCTCGACCAGGCCGCGTACCCGGCGGCGGCGAAGGCGGCCGGGGTGCCGCTCGGCCCGATCAGCGCCACCGGCACGTACACGGCGGCGGCCGCCGGCACGGTGACGCTGGTGGTGCGGCAGGTCGCGTTCGCCAACACGACCGCGACCACGTACTGCTCGGCGAGCGGCGACCGCGACCACAAGGCGGCGCCGGTCGACACGCCGGTCACCGCGTCCGCCGTCGTCACCCCCGGCCCGTCCGGCTCGGCGTCGCCGTCGGCCTCGGCGTCGGCGTCCGCCTCACCCTCCGCGTCCGCGTCCGCTTCGGCGTCCGTGAGCCCGAGCGCGTCGGCGTCGAGCACGGAGGCGGCCACCCCCGCGGAGACGTTCGGGCCCGCGTCGGTGACGATGAAGTGCAAGACGCTCAGCACGATCCGCGACTGGACCGCCACCCACACGCTCACCATGTCACCGGCGAACCCGGGCCACGGCGCCAACGTCACCGTCACGTACACCTTCGACAACGGCGGCAAGAACGGCCCGGCGCCGATCGCCGCCGGTGACCTCAAACCGACCGCCACCGTGAAGCTCAGCGGCGCCCAGTCCGGCACGGTGAAGCTCACCGGCCCGGCCTACGGCTCGATCGCGGCGCAGGCGACCGTGCCCGGCGCCACCCTCACGGGGCAGTTCGTCGCCAGCACGCCCGGCGTCGTCACCCTCACGGTCGCGGACATCCTGTTCGACCACCCGCAGGTCGACACGGAGTGCAACAAGGGCAGCGACCCGGTGACGTCGCCGGCGGACACCACGATCGTCGCGCGGTTCACCGTGAAGTCGACGCCGGCGACCCCGTCGGAGGTCACCGGGGAGGCGCTGCCGAAGACCGGCGACGGCGGGATCCTGCCGGTGATCCTGCTGTGGGGCACGGCGCTGCTGCTCACCGGGGTGGGTGCGCTCGTCGTCCTCCCCAGACGGGCCCGGCGCAGGATCGTCCTCGAATAGGTAGGTGCTCCCGATGTCCGGGCGGCCGCCGGCGGCGAGGCTTGACGCATCGCCCCGGCGCCCCGCCGGAGCACCAGCCAAGGAGCACACAGTGCAACGCTTTCTCATCGAACGCCAGATCGAGGGCGCCGCGAACCTCACCCAGGAGCAGCTGGCCGAGATCGCCAGGACCTCCAACGCGGCCGTCGACTCGCTCGGCGTGCCCTACACGTGGGTCACCAGCTACGTCGCCGGAGACAAGATCTACTGCCTGCACGAGACCGACGACGCCGAGACGATCCGCGAGCACGCCCGGCGCGGCGGCTTCCCGGCCGACCTGGTCACGATCGTGGCGAACGAGTTCGGCCCGCAGACCGCCGCGGCGGCCTGACCCGACGTGGTGGCGGCCGCCGGGTCTGGATGCCCGGCGGCGCCGCTCCTACAGTCACCTCATGGAGCTGTACGAACGGGATCGCGAGCTCGCCGCACTGGCGGGCGCGACCGCCGGCGCGGCCCGCGGCACCGGTGCGGGGGTCGCCCTGGTCGGCGAGGCCGGTGCCGGCAAGTCGGCGCTGGTCGAGGTCGCCTGCGCACGGGCGGCCGGGCTGCGGGTGCTGCGCGGCGGCTGCGACCCGCTCGTCACCCCGCGGCCGCTCGGCCCGTTCCGCGACCTGATCGAGGGGCTGCGCCCCGCCGACCTGACCGACCCGGCCGCCGCGTGCGAGGTCGCCTACGAGGCGCTGCGCACCGAGCCGACCGTGCTGGTGGTCGAGGACGCGCACTGGATCGACGGCGCGTCGGTCGAGGTGCTGCGCTTCCTCGTCCGCCGGCTCGAGGTGCTGCCGTGCGCGCTCGTCGTCACCTACCGCGACGACGAGATCGGCGCGCAGCACCAGCTGCGTCCGCTGCTCGGCGACTTCGCGAAGCTCGGCGGCGTCACCACGCTGCGCCTGGACCCGCTCACCGTCGACGGCGTCGCGATGCTGCTGCGCGGCGGGCCCCTCGACGCCGCCCAGGTGCACCCGCTGACCGGGGGCAACCCGTTCTTCGTCGCGGAGGTCGCGAAGGAGCCCGGACGGCCGCTGCCGGCGACGGTGCGGGACGCGGTGCTCGCCCGGACCGCCGGGATCGCCGCCGAGGACCTCGAGGTGCTCCAGCTCGCGGCGACCGCCCCGGACCGCCTCGCCGACCGGGTGCTGCCCACGCTCGGCGTGGACCTGCCGACGCTGCGCCGCCTGCACGACACGGGACTGCTGCTGCGTGACCGGCAGGGCCTGGTGTTCCGGCACGAGCTCGCCCGGCTCGCGGTGGAGAGCACCATCCCGGCCGGCGGCGCGGCGCGCCTGCACGCGCGGCTGCTGGCGGCCCTGGAGCGGCTGGAGCCACGCGACCCGGCCGTGCTGACCCACCACGCGGTCTCCGCGGCCGACCCGGCCCGCGCCGCCCGCTACGCGCAGGACGCCGCCGAGGAGGCCGCCCGCGCCGGCGACCACACCGACGCGGTCGCGTTCCTGGAGATCGCGGCGGCCAGCCTGCACGGCGCCCCGCCCGGCGAGCGGGCCCGCGTCCTGACCCGGCTCGGCTACGAGCAGTACATGACGAGCAGCCTGGAGGAGGCCATCGGCAGCGTCACCGCGACCTTCCCGCTGTGGCACGCGGCCGGCGACCGCGCCGGGCTGGCGTCCGCGCACGAGTCGTGCGCGCTGTTCGAGTACTACAGCGCACGCCGCCAGCAGGCCGAATACCACGCCGAGCGGGCCGCGGCGGCCGCCCCGTCGCACGCCGGCGGCGCCTAGTTCATCAAGGGGTACCTCGCCTACCTGCGCAGCGACCAGGAGCTCGCCGCCCGGCACTGCGCCGACGCGAGCCGCATCGCCGAGGCCGCCGGCGGCACCGCCCTCGCCCTGCGCACCGCCGTCGTCGAAGCGGCCGCCGCGCTCGCGCACGGCGCCGCCGGCGCCCGCGACCGGCTGCTCACCCTCATCGAGGACGCGAAGGCGCACGGCCTCGACGAGCTCGCCTCAACCGGCTACTCGAACCTCAGCTACCTCGACGTCGAGCAGCGCCGCCTCGGCGACGCCGAGCGCGTGCTGGAGCAGTCCCTCGCCTTCACGATCGCCCGGGACATCCCGATCTGCAACCACTGGCAGACCGCCGTCCGGGCGCGGCTGCGGTTCGTCGGCGGGCGGTGGGACGCCGCCGCGGAGGACGCCGCCGACGTCCTCGGCCGCGACGGCATGCCCCTGGCCACGCTGTGGCCGCACCTGATCAGCGCGCTGCTGCCGCTGCGCCGCGACGGCGCCGCCGGCCCGCCCGGTGCGGTCGGTGCGGTCGGTGCGGGCGGTGCGGGCGGTGCGGCCGGTGCGGCCGGGGCGGGCGGTGCGGGCGGTGCGGCCGGTGCGGGCGGTGCCGCCGACGTCGTCACGGCGCACCTCGACGCCGCCTGGGCCGTCGCCGAACGCCTCGACGAGCCGCTGCGCCGCCTGCCGGTCCTCGCCGCGCTCGCGGAGCGCGCCTGGCTCACCGGCTCGGCGGACCCGCGGCTCGCGTCGGCCCCGGCCGTGCTCGCCGGCGCGCTCGGGTCGCCCGCGACCGCGTGGGTCGCCGGCGACCTCGCCGTGTGGCTGTGCCGGCTCGGCGTCGCCGCCCCCGTCGACCCGGCGCAGGTCCTGGCGCACGTCGCCGAGCCGCACCGGCTCATGCTCGCCGGCCGCCACCACGACGCGGCCGCCTGGTGGCGGCGGGCCGGCGCCGTCTACGACGAGGCCCTGGCCCTCGCCGACGCGCCCGGCGTCGACGACCAGGTGCAGGCGATCGAGCGGCTCGACCTGCTCGGCGCGACCGCCGTCGCCGACCGGCTGCGCCTGGGCCTGCGCCGGCAGGGCGTCGCGCAGCTGCCGCAGCGCCCGCGCGCCGGCACCCGCGCGAACCCTTCCGGCCTCACCAACCGGCAGCTCGACGTGGCGAAGCTCGTCGCCCGCGGCCTCACCAACGCCGAGATCGCCGGCAAGCTCTTCATCTCGGTGAAGACCGCCGATCATCACGTGTCCGCGGTGCTGACGAAGCTCGGCCTCACCAGCCGCCGCGCCGTCATGGCCCAGGCGGAGGCGCTGAAACTGTCCTGAGGGTCAGCTGGACCGCGGAGCGGTGCCGAGGTCCGCGCTCGCCAGCCGCCGCGTCGTCGTGGCCCAGGCGGAGGCGCTGAAGCTGTCCTGAGGGTCAGCTGGGCCGCGGAGCGGGGCCGACGCCCGCCCGCGCGGGCGGCGAGCAGGCGTCGGCGCACCGCAGGTAGCCGGTCGTCATGTTGCCCTGGTCGCCGACGTAGAAGAAGACCAGGTAGACCTGGCCGTCGCCGGGCCGCAGCGCGCTCAGCTCGGCACCGCCGACGCCGAGGTCCGCCCCGGTGCGTTCCTCGATGATCAGCCTGACGGAGGCGTGCGGCCCCGCCGTCGCCGCCGGCTGGTAGGCGAGGACATACCGGCCGGACGCGTCGATCGGCTCGGCAGCCGTGCCGGACGGGGACCTGTGGAACAGGCCCGGCGGCAGGTTCAGCGCGGTGAACGTGCCGTCCGCGGCGAACGTGATGAACCGCTCGGTGCCCGCGTGCCAGGTGCCGGCGATGCTCTCGGTGGTCATGTCGACCGGATCCCCCGGATCCTGCAGTGCCTCGCCGATGCTGCAGGCGGCACCGACCACCAGCGCCATCAGGAGCGCCGCGGAGACCGACCCTCGTCGCAAGGTGCCTCCCCGCCGTGGCGCTCAGTCGATGCCGCCGAGCGTAGTGCCTCCGGCGACCGTCCGCGGGCCCGGCGGGCGGTGGTCACGGCGGTCCGGTCTGCACGGGGGCGTCCGGGGGCGGGCGCAGCATCGCGCGCCAGGAGACGGCGATGGCGGCCACGGGCGGGGCGAGCAGCACGCCGACGAGCCCGGCGAGGGCGCCGCCGAGGACCGTGACCGCCAGGATCACGACCGGGTGCAGGTCGAGGGCGCGGCCGAACACGTACGGGCGCAGCACGCCCTCCAGGATGTTCTGCGTTATCAGCACGATCACCAGCATCCACGCGGCCGCCTCCACGCCGCCGGCGCCGAGGGCGACGACGACCGCGAACACCGCCGACACCCACGCGCCGAGATAGGGCACGTACGCGGCGACGAACGTGACCAGCGCGATCGTCCCGATGAGGGGCAGGCCGAGCGCGGCCGCGCCGATGGTGATGACGACCGCGTCCATGGCCGCGACGACGGTGGTGCCCAGGACGTACTGGCGTAACCGCAGCGCGGCGCTGTCCAGCATCTGGCGGGTCAGGCCGGGCCGCAGCGGCAGCCGGCGGTCGAGGTAGTCGACGAGCGCCGGCCCGTCCTTGAACGTGTAGTACAGCAGGAACGCGCCCAGCAGCACGCCGACCGCGGCCTGTGCGAGCAGCGCGGCCGTGTTGAGCAGCGCCGAACCCGCGCCGAGCAGCGCCTCACGCCACTGCTTCGAGCGCAGCAGCGCGTCGAGGGGGTCGCTGCCGAGCGCCGAACGCAGGTGGTCGCCGGCGCTGTCGGCGACCTCGGCCCAGCCCGGGCCGGCGTTGGCGATCGTGCGCCACATCAGGGCACCGAACAGCACGAGCAGCGCCGGCACGAGCAGCGCACCGGTGAGCGCGGCGGCGGCCGGCGGGACTCCGCGGCTGCGGAGCCGGGCGATGAACGGTTGCAGGGCCGCGGCGATGGTCACGGTGATGAGGACCGGCGCGAGGACCGCGAGGACGACACCGACGCCGACGATCAGGGCGGCGGCGCCCACGACGGCGCCGGTGACCAGCCAGCCGGACCGTCCCAGCCGTGTCAGCCAAATCGTCGGCATGCGGCTCTACTGCCCGAGCGGGGCGCAGAAACGCCGCCGCCGAAGGGTGACGGGACGGGTGCTTCCTTCCCATTGGAACGTATAACACGCACGGGGTCTTGCGGCAAGACCCGGGTGCTGGCGCAGAATTCGTGGCCGCGGCGCCGGCCGGCGCGGCCACGGGAGAAGGAGAAGACCATGCGTGTGCTGGTGTCGTCGGCGGGGACGCGCGGCGACGTGCAACCGGTGCTGGCCCTGGCCCTCGAGGTCCGCCGGCTCGGGCACGACGTGCGCCTGTGCGTGCCGCCCAACTTCGTGGAGTGGGTCGCGGGTCACGGGTTCGACGCGGTGCCGATGGGCGTGGAGATGCGCAAACCCGCGCCGGGGCAGCCGCCCGCGCCGGTGCCGGACCTGATCACCGACCAGTTCGACACGCTCGCCGCCGCCGTCAAGGGCTGCGACGGCGTCCTCGGTGCCAACGCGCACCAGTACGCGGCCCGCTCCGTCGCCGAACGCGCCGGCCTGCCGTACGTGACCGCCGTCTACGCGCCGGTGGCACTGCCCTCACCGGAGCTCGCGCCGCCACCCGCGCCGGGTGAGACGTGGGAGCCGGGGCGGCCCGGGGACAACGAGCGCCGGTGGGCCGCCGCCACGGCCGCCTGGAACGCCCGGGCCCTGGAGCGGGTCAACCACAACCGGGCCCGGCTCGGGCTCGCGGAGATCGGCGACGTCCTGCGGCACAACGTGACCGACCGGCCGTGGCTCGCCGCCGACGCCACCCTCGGCCCGGCGCCCGCCGGCCTGGACGTCGTGCAGACCGGGGCGTGGCTGCTGCGGGACCCGGCGCCGCTGCCGGCGGAGCTCGAGGCGTTCCTCGACGCCGGCGACCCGCCGGTGTACGTGGGCTTCGGCAGCATGCCGCTGCCGCCCGACACCAGCCGCGCCGTGGTCGAGGCGGCGCGGGCCAACGGCCGGCGGGTCGTGCTCTCGCGGGGCTGGGCGGACCTCGCCCCCGTCGACGACGGGCCGGACTGCGTCAGCGTCGGCGACGTCAACCAGCAGGCGCTGTTCGCGCGGGTGGCGGTGGCCGTGCACCACGGCGGGGCGGGCACCACCGTCGCCGCCGCCCGCGCGGGGGTGCCGCAGGTGGTGGTGCCGATGTTCAGCGACCAGTTCTACTGGGCCTCCCGGGTGGTGGCGCTCGGCGTCGGGACCTCGGCGTCGCTCGCCGGCCTGCACGCGGGCACCCTGAACGCGGCGCTGCACGAGGCGCTCCTGCCCGGCGTCGAGGCCACGGCGGGCGCGACCGCCTGGGACGTCACCACCGACGGCGCCGCCACCGCGGCCCGGCTGCTGGTGGCGACCGTCAGCGGTTGAGCGCCGCCACCAGCAACGGTGCGGTCGTCAGTGGTTGAGGGCCGCCACGAGCAGATGGGCGCGGGCGTCAGTGGTTGAGGGCGGCCACGACGGGGGCGGCCTTGCGGCGGCCCATGGTGAGCAGGCCGGCGAACGACGCCCATGAGCCGTCGGTGAACTCGATCGTCAGCCGGGACGGGCTCAGGCGGTGCCAGCCGACCCGGGCGGACCGCACGCCGGCGCGCGGCACGTCCCACACCGGGCGCAGCCGCTCGGTGGCCGGCCTGGTGTGGTACTTCGGCTCGTCGATGAAGTGGGCCTGGTCGAGCGGCTCGTACAGGCGCAGGCGGGCGTCGGTGACCACCAGCAGCAGCGGGCCGCCGGTGCCCAGGGTCGCCGCGTGGCAGGCGGCGGCGGTGGACGTCGCCGCCCCGGCCGCGGACCGGCCGAACACCAGCCACCAGAAGAACCCCTGGCCCGGCTTCGGCGGGGACAGGATCGCGCCGGCGACGGCGCCCGCGGCGGACCCCGCCGTCACCGGGCTGTCGTCGCCGTCCGGTGGCAGCGGCGGGCCGAGCCCCAGCGGCGCCTTCGCCACGACCGCGGCGAGGACCCGCTCCCCGGGCGCCAGCTCGGCGAGCGCCTCGGCGTAGGCCTCCGCGGGCGACGGGTCAGTGTTCATCCGGGTACCGCCGCTGGTCACCCGCGCGGGAGACCGGGTCGAGCAGCGCCTTCACCGCTTCCTTCGACAGCTCGGCGGCGTTGTCCTGGGCGCGCTTGACGGCCTGCAGGACGTCGGCCGCGAGGTCCTGCGAGCCGTAGCGCATGGCCCGCGGGTCGAGCTGGATGTCGGTGACGGCCCCGTCGGTGGTGGCCCTCACGAGGACCAGGCCGGAGTCGCTGACCCCTTCCGCGGTCTGGCCGGCGAGCGCGCCGAGGCGGTCGCCGAGGTCCCGGCTCATCGCGTCCAGGCCCTGCACGAGGGCCTCCAGCCGGTCGAGGGACGGGTAGTCGGTCATATGCCCACCAGATCGATCAGGTCCTGGACCGGTTTCACGTACCGGCCGGTCACGTCCTTGTACGTGCCGTCGTGCACGTAGTTGCGGTCCTTCTTGCCGTCCTGCAGGTCGTTGTACCCGACGACGCCGTCGAGCACGGTGCCGCCGAGCCCCGGGATGTTGATCGGCGACGCCGCGTTGATCGCCAGCTTCCCCGGCAGCGACACGAGGAACTTCTCCACCTGGAAGTTCAGGCCGGCTCTGGAGTACAGCGCCTTCTTCCACGGGGAGAACTGCCGCTTCATGGCGAACAGCTTCTTCATCTTCGCCGCGTACTTCATCAGCAGCTCGGCCACCTTGCCGATGCGGGTGGCGAGGCGGCCGAGGATGACGGCGAAGCGGCCGATCACCTTCCACATGCGGCCGAGGGTCGCGGCGAGCCGGGCGATGGCCCGCACCGCGAACGCGACGGCGCTCGCGCCGAACGACACGGCGGCCGCGACCGCGGCGATGATGAGCTCAGCGAGGTACCACAGGATGAACTCGAAGATGATCTCGCACAGGAGGTTGAACGCCTCGACGCTCGCGTTCGCCGCCTCGACGAGGATCTGCGCCATCTGGTCGAAGCCGTCGGCGAGGTCCTTGACCGCGTCGATGAAGTCGTCCATCGCGGTGCCGAAGGAATCGCCGGCCGGCCCGCGCCAGTGCGGCTTCAGCCGGGCCACGTTCTGCCGGTGCTGCTCGGCGGCGTCGCGGACCTGGTCGCCGGTCGTCGCCGCCTGCCGGGCCGCCGCCATCAGGTCGTCGGGCTCGCCGGCGACCAGCTCCAGCAGCTGCTCGAACGGCCACAGCACCGCCTGCGTCAGGCCCTTGAACGGCTCGGGGCACCAGGCGACGAGCTGCTCGAAGTAGGTCTTGTTGCGCTCCAGCGCGACGGCGCTCATCAGGCCTCCCTCGGCTTGAAGAGGTCCAGGTTCGCCACCTCGTTGGCCTCGTACGCATCGCGCTCGTCGGCGACGCCGCCGGCGATCTCCTCGAACGCCTCGTAACCGTCGGACAGGCCGGTCCGGCACGCCTCGGCGACCTGCTGGTAGATGTCCCACAGCTGGAACGACGCCGGCAGCAGCCCGAACGACATCCGGCCGACCTCGGTGCCGGCACCGCCGGCGCGCATCGCCTCGAACCGGTCCGCGACGCCGTGCGTCCTGCCCACGAACGCGGTCATCTCGGCCGGGTCGACGTAGCTGTCCTGTCCCGCCATCCGGTCCCCCAGTCCCCGTCGGAATGCGGCCGAGGGTATCAATCCCGCCCGCCGCCGGATCACAGGGTGGTGTTTCCTCGATGCTTCGACCAAGATGGATGCCGTTGCCGGCGCCGCACCGTTCGGGGGTCACGATGACAGCTGTCCAGCACGATCCGTCCGCGGCGCTGCCGCCGCTGCCGTTACCGCCCGCGAGCGGCTGCCCGTTCGACCCGCCCGCGCAGTACGAGAGCCTCCGCGAAGGCACCCCGGTCGTCCGCGTCGCGTGCCCCACGGGCGTGCAGGCGTGGCTGGTGAGCCGCTACGCCGACGTGCGGGAGGTCCTCGGCGACCCGCAGCGTTTCAGCAACCGGTCCGGCGTCGCCGCGCACATCCTGCTGGGCTACGGCGGCGACACCCCGGTCGGCGAGGGCGAGTTCCCGCGCATGGACGGCGCGGAGCACCTGCGCTTCCGCCGGCACATGGCGCCCGAGGTCTCCAACATGAAGCGGATCAACCAGCTGCGCCCGCTGGTCCGGCAGATCGTCGACGAGCGCCTCGACGCGCTGGCCTCGGCGCCGTCGCCGGTCGACCTGTACGCGGACTTCGCCCGGCCGGTGACGACCGCCGTGATCGCCGAGCTGCTCAGCGTCCCCAAGGAGGACCGGCACCTGTTCAAGACCGCCGCGGAGGCGCTCTCCGACGGCAAGTCCAGCGCCGGCGACGTCGCCGCGGCCATGCAGCCGCTGTTCGAGTACCTGTACATGACGGTGGTGACCCGCCGGGCGAACCCCGGCGAGGACGTGCTGAGCCGGATGATCGTGCGCAGCGACCAGACCGACCGGCCGTTCACCGACATGGAGCTGGTCATGATGAGCGCGGCGATGCTGATCGCCGGCTACGACACGACGGCCAGCATGATCAGCCACGGAGTCCTCGCGCTGCTGGAGCACCCCGAGGAGCTGGAGCGGCTGCGGCAGGATCCGTCGCTCGCCGGCGCTGCCGCGGAGGAGCTCGTCAGGTATCTCGGCGTCGGCTCGGGGCTGCTGCGCGAGGTCACCGAGGACACGTCGATCGCCGGGCAGCCGGTCAAGGCCGGTGACTACGTCGTCGTCGCCATCCAGTCGGCGAACCGGGACACGGAGCTGCACCCCGACGGCGACCGGCTCGACATCGGCCGGGCCACCGGCCCGCACCTCGGCTTCGGGCACGGCCCGCACCAGTGCGTCGGCCAGCAGCTCGCCCGCCTGGAGCTGACCACGGTCCTGGCGACGCTGCCGCGGCGGATCCCGACGCTGCGGCTCGCGGTGCCGCTCGAGGACATCCGGTTCAAGGTGGAGACGTCGGTGTACGGGCCGGAGACGCTACCCGTGACGTGGGACAAGGTCGAGCCGGCCGAGGAGGGCCTGTGATGCGGGTGTCGGTGGACGCGGACAAGTGCATCGGGTCGGGGGTGTGCGTCCTGGTGGCCGGCGAGGTGTTCGACCAGCGCGACGACGACGGGGTCGTGGTCCTGCTCGCCGAGCACCCCGCAGAGGAGCACCAGGAGGCGGTGTACGAGGCCGCGAACCGCTGCCCGGCGGCCGTCATCGAGGTTCACGACCGCGCCTGAGGCGTGCGTCCGGCCCCGCCGTGCCGGCCCGCCTCAGGCGGGTGTCGGTGCGGCCGGGGCCTGCTGCTCGTCGGCGTGGGCGATGCGGGTCAGCTCGCGCCACAGCAGCACCACGAACAGCGCCGAGCCGGCGAAGGCGAACCAGAACGGCGCCGTCACGCCGACGTGGGTCGCCAGGAGGCCGCCGATCACCGACCCGGCGACGAGACCGCCGAAGACGCTGATCGTGTTGACGCTGCCGACGCGGCCCTGCAGGTGCTCCGGCACCGCCCGCTGCCGGACGGTGATCGACGTGGTGCCCCAGATGAACGCGTGCGCGCCGAACACGAACATGATGGCCGACGCGACCCACGCCGACGTCGTCACGGCGAGCGCGAGGTGGGTGAGCGTCTCGATGATGAGCCCGGCGCGCATCACGTTGCCGAGGCTCACGTGGCGGGTCAGCCGGCCGTAGAGGCCCGTGCCGAGCAGCCCGCCGGCGGCGCCGACCGTGGTGAACAGCCCGAACCCGACGGCGTCGAGGCCGAGGCGCTGCTGCGCGTACAGCACCAGGACGGACCAGGCGGCGCCGAACGTGACGTTGAAGATCAGGATCGTCAGCGACAGGGTCCGCACGGCCGGGTGGCGGATCGTCCAGCGCAGGCCCTCCATGACGGCGTGCCGCACGTTGCCGGGCGCCTCCGTGGCCGGCCTGGTGGTGCCCGGCAACGCGAGCCGGGACACCAGCAGTACTCCGGCGGTGACCAGCACGGCCTCCGCGGCGAACGGCCACACCAGCCCCGCGGCGAAGAGCACCGCGCCGAGCGGCGGACCGACGAGCTGGTTGAGCGTCAGGTACCCCGCCTGCAGCCGGGCGTTGGCGACGACCAGGTCGTCCCGCCCGACCAGCATCGGGGAGAGGGTCGAGGCCGCGTTGTCGGCGAACACCTCGGCGATCGTCAGCAGCCCCAGCGCGGCGAGCGCGGCCGCGACCGGCAGCCGGTCGGCGGCGAGCAGCGTGATCAGCACGCACAGCACGACGGCCCGCAGGCCGTCGGCGGCCATGACGATCCTGCGCCGGTCGAGCCGGTCGGACAGTACCCCGGCGTAGAGCCCGAACACGAGCGGCGGCGCCCACCGCAGCAGCGCCGCCAGCGACACCAGGAACGCGTTGTCCGTCAGCGACGCGACGAGCAGCGGCCCGGCCGCGACCGCGATCCCGTCGCCGAGGTTGCTGGTCCACGACGACGCCACCAGCCATCGGAACCCTCTGCCCAGCCGCGCCGGCAGGACCTTATCGACGACGGTGCTGATGACAGGGGCCACGAGGAGAGCACCTTACGGCGCCGGGCGCGGCCCCGCACGCGATTTTCAGTGATTGCGGAGGAGCGATCCGGCGTTGTGAATTTTGTCCTGGATGTCGTTGTCGCGCAGCGCCATCCACCAGGTGGCGGCGTTGATGGCGATGACCGGCTTGCCCAGCCAGCGTTCGGCCTCGTCGGCGAGGCGGACCATGGAGAGGTTGGTGCCGCACTGGACGACGGCGTCGACGTCGGGGCCGTCGACCTCCAGGATCGCGGCGCGCAGCTCGTCCTCGGTGACGTGGGCGATCGACACCGCCGTGGGGCAGCGCAGGCCCTTGATGCGCACGACGTCGAAGCCGAGCTCGGAGAAGAAGCGGACCACGTTCTCGTCGCCGATCGGCTGGTACGGGGTGACGACCCCGATGCGGCGGGCGCCGTAGAGGTGCAGGGCGCGTTCGCAGGCCTCGGCGCCGGTGGCGACCTTCAGCCCGGTGATGCCGTTGATCTGGGCGACGAACTCGCGGTTGCCCTCGACGCCGCCCCAGAAGGTCTCCGCGGACATGCCCATGACCATGAAGTCGGGCTCGCAGGTGAGGACGCGCTCGCAGGCGTGGCCGATCTCGGCGCGGATCTGGACCAGGAGG
Organism: Dactylosporangium sp. NPDC050588; assembly: GCF_040654975.1. Taxonomy (NCBI): domain Bacteria; kingdom Bacillati; phylum Actinomycetota; class Actinomycetes; order Micromonosporales; family Micromonosporaceae; genus Dactylosporangium; species Dactylosporangium sp. NPDC050588. The sequence continues at coordinate 28,776 of NZ_JBFAJA010000021.1, forward strand.
TTCTCGAAGCCCTCGTCGCTGGACAGGTCCTGGTTACGGATGTGGATGCGGGAGAAGTGTGCGGTCACGCCGGGCACGCCCATGGCGTAGAAGTCGGGTTCGACGATCGTGTTGGTGGAAGGGGCGATGACGCCGAACTTGCGGCGCCAGCCCAGGGCGTCGGTCATGCGAACACCTCGGAGGGGGAGCGTCGGTAGGCGCGGACGGTGAGCCACGCCGCGGTGAGGAAGGCCAGCTGCGCGGCCGTGTTCGTGCCCTGCTCGATCCACTGCAGGCGCAGCGTCTCGTGGTCGGGGTGGTTGCGCAGCGGCACGAGGGCCGTGACGAGCACGATGCCAAGGGTGTACAGCGCGATGGCGGGCCGGGCCCGCCGCCGTCCCGCGTACACCGCGCCGATGACGCTGACCGTGGTCACGCCCGCGGTGGCGAGGATGAACACGGGCTTCATCGTGCCGGCCAGCGCGGCGCCGCCCGCCACGGCGGCGTAGACGGCCGCGAACGGCCACCACGGCGCCGTGGGCAGCAGCGCCCAGATCAGCAGGACCGCGCCGGCGGACATGAGCGGGAAGAGTGAGCCCTCCAGCCACGGCAGGTCCACGCCGAACCCGGCGACCAGCAGCTTCCACACGGACTTGGCGATGCCGCCCGCGCCGATGAGGACCGCGCCGATCCGCCCGGCGGTGACCTTCGCAGGAACCGCGAGGCCAGCCAGCAGCCAGAACCCGTACATGGCGAGCAGCGTCGGCACGAAGTCCTCGACGGCGAGGATGACGGGGTAGTCGTTCACGTGAAAAGGTCCCGCTTCCGGAAGGCGGCGGTGGCGAAGCGGGCGAACGCCTTGGGGGTGGTGAGCCAGGCGACCCGGCCGCCGTTGGGGACGCCGGCGAGGACGCGGTCGGCGAGCCACGGGGTGACCGTCTCGACCTTGTCCGCGAGGACGTTGAAGATCTTCTTCGCCTTGGCGAACTCTTCGGGGGTGTAGTCGCGGGACAGCAGGTCGGTGACGACCATGCCGGGGGACAGGTGCGCGACCTTGACCGGGGAGTCCTTGCCGAGGTCTTTTGCCAGAGCGTCGGTGAGGTACGTGACGGCCCGTTTCGTGGCGCCGTAGGCGGCCAGGCCGGGCGCCTTCTGGTTGCCGGAGCCGAAGCCCTCCATGTTCCAGAGCGTGCCGTGTCCCTGCGCGCGCATCGCGGCCAGGACGACGGCACTGGCATGAGCGAGGCCGCGCAGGTTGACGTCGACCACCGTGTCGAGCTCCTCCGGTGGCAGCTCCCACAAGGGTTTCCGCGATGTGGACACACCGGCGTTGTTGATCCAGACGTCGACCTTGCCGAACCTGGCGACGGCCTCGTCCCACAGGTGCCGCACCGCGGCCCGGTCCGTCACGTCCGCGACCACACCGAGCGCGCGCGGGTCCGCCACCGGCCCGGCGACGGAGCGTCCACAGTAGACGACGGAGCAGTCGCGGGCGAGGAACTCGCGGACGAGCCCCTGGCCGATGCCCCGGGTGCCGCCGGTGACCACGACGACCTTGCCGCTCACGACGCGCTCCACTGCAGCGAGCCGTGCACGACGCCGGCGAGCGTGGCGCCCTCGTACACGCGATAGGCGACCGCGAGCGAGGTGCCGGCGCCCATCCCGGGGGTGGCGTCGAGCATGAACTCGCGGCCCGTCACCTTGACCACGTCGGTGCAGTGGACGGTGCCGTAGTTGGCGCGGCCGAAGGCGATCGCGTTGCCCCAGGCGCCCGGCCCCTCGTAGAAAGACCGGAAGCCGTCGCGGCGCCAGTCCACGGTGTACGAGCGCTCGTAGGCGCCGGACCAGGTGACGGTGAGCCGGGTGCGGAGCAGGTCGACCGGGTCGAGCGCGATCGACACGTCGACCGGACCAGCCAGCTTCTGGTCGGCGCCCCACAGCTCGCAGCGTCCACTGTAGACGCCAGCCTGCTTGGTGGGGAGGATGAAGGGCACGGGGCCGTTGCGGGTCTCGGCGGCGAGATGCTCCCGCAGCTCGGCCGGGGAGACGCCGCGCTTGTAGACGCCGTTGAAGCAGCCGACGACCGCCGGGCCCTGGTACAGCATCGACGAGTACACCTGGGTGTCGTCGCCGAGCACCTGGTTCCACGTGTTCAGGTCGACCTGCCAGCCGGGGCCGTAGTAGTGGGCGTCGACGAACGTGCCGTACGGCTGGCCGGTGCCGTAGAAGTCGGGCCCGGTGTAGATCCGGTCGGCGTCGGAGTCGACGACGCCGAACGCGAACGGCGCGCCGAGCCGGAACCGCCCCGCGAGCGGGCCGCCGCCCTCGAGGCCGCCGTCCATGTAGTACGTGGTGACGCCGTCGGCGAAGACCGACGAGCGGCGGATGTCCTCGTAGCCGCGCCAGGTGCCGTCGGCGTCGAAGAGACTGGGCCGCCCGTGCCACTCACCGGCGATGCGCTGCTGCCACTCCGAAGGCTCAGCCGGGGCGGTCATGCGAGCGGCCCGCCCATCAGCACCTCGCGGATCTCGTCGGAGGCGGGCTCGCCGATCAGGCGGGACACCTGCGCCCAGACCGGGTCGACGGCGGGGCTGAACAGGTTGGCACGCACGGCGGCGTCGCGGGCGGCGAGGTCGGTGTCGCCCAGCGACGCGACCACGTCGGCGGGCAGGCCCGCCTCGACCAGGCCGAGCCAGTGCGACACGTACCCGTCGACGATCGCGTCCATGCCCCGGAAGGCGGCCTCGTCGGCGCGGTGCACCAGCATCCACGGCGACATCAGCGCGTGCTGGCGCGGGCCGATGTGCGCCCGGCTGAGCCCTTCGCGCTGCGACGCCTCCTCGTACAGGCCGGTCAGCGGGTGGTACGCGGTGTCCATGTAGGACAGGTGGGAGGACAGCTCGGCCCGGGGGATGAGGTCCAGGTGGTAGGCGTAGTACTCGCCGCCGTGGACGGAGTCGAGCGTGAAGTGCGGGATCCCGGACTTCGGCGCGGTGAACGCGAACACCATGTGGCTGTCGAGGTTGATCTGGGGCACGACGAGCCCGACGTACACCACCCGGGAGATGTGCGAGGAGCCCTCCCACACCCGCATCGTGCCCACGGGCGCCGGCGACATGGGTGAGCGCAGCTCCCGGTAGGGCGAGCCGACCTCGACGACGGGCAGGGCCCGCAGCGCGTCGACGACCCGGGTGGCGAGCGCGAACGGCAGTGACATCACTGTTCCTCCAGGTGGGCCTGCCCGAGACGCTCCGCCTCGGCGACCGTGGGGTGTTCGCCCTTCGCCTTGTGCACCCAGGCGCGGGCGAGCTCCGGGTTTTCCCGGCGGGCGGGGGAGGCGATGACCGTCGCCTCGCGGCGCGGGACGTCGCCCATGATGCGGTCCTCGTCGCCCAGCAGCCAGCCCTGCTCGGCGAGCTCCTGCCGGCGCCGCCGGTAGTGCACGGCGATCAGGTCGCTCTTCACGTGCAGCTCGGCGCCGAGGTCGAACGGCAGCAGCTCCGGGCGGACCTTGTCGACGACCGGGGCGTCCTGGCCGAAGATCTTCTCGACGCGCTGGACGGCGTTCTTGTCGGCCCAGTTGCCGGTGAAGAAGTCGCGCAGCGCGACCCACTTCACGAGCGTCGTGGTCTCGTCGATGGGGATGTTGGTGTCGTAGATGATGAGGTTGCCCAGCGGGAGCCGGACGTGCAGCTTGATCATGTTGGGCAGCATCCAGCCGGCGGTGGTGGCGACCGGCGGGCGCTCCTTGAGGTTCCTGCCGCGCCGCCCGACCATCGCCCAGATGCCCTTCGGCGCGGGCGGGTGCAGCCGCACGGTGGCGAACGCCGACCACTGGTCGGGGATCTCCAGCTCGTACTCCTCGACGTCGGGCCGCTCCGGGTTGCCGAAGGCGCCGGCGTGCACGAACGGCGTGTGCGCGATGTCGCAGCCGTTCTCCAGGATCCGCTCGTAGTTGGACTTCCACAGGTACTCGCCGGTGACCGCCTTGTAGCGCCCGCCGTTGGTGACCAGGTCGTCGAACTCGGGCCAGACCGGGATCGGCGGCCGCTCCTCGGCGGGGAGGTCGCCGAGGAACACCCAGACGAAGCCGTAGCGCTCCTCCACCGGGTACGAGTCGACCCGGGCCTTCTTCGGGATGCCGCGGCCCGGCTGGTTCGCCGGGATCTTCACGCACGCGCCGCTGGGCTCGTACTCCCAGCCGTGGTACGGGCAGACGATCGAGTCGTTCTTCACCCAGCCGCCGGACAGCGCGGCGCCGCGGTGCACGCACAGGTCCGACAGCGCGACCGGGCGGCCCTTCGGCGTGCGGTACAGCACCAGCTCCTGCCCGAGACAGGTGGCGCGCATCGGTTTGGTGGTGACGCGGTCGGCGAACTCGACCGCGTACCAGAAGTTCTTCAACATGCGGGGCACTCCAAGCACGGATCAGCGGCGCCGGACGGACACCAGGTCCTGGGGGAACGTGTCGAGCGCGGCCGGGTCGCCGTCGCGCAGGTGGGTGCGGAGGAACGCCGCGAGCAGCCCCGCGATCGCGCCGCGGGCGGTGGCGCCGCCGACGGTGGACGGACGGTCGAGGAACGACCGGGCCGAGGTGGGGTCGGCCGGCTCGACGACGCTGAAGTGGTTGGCGCCGTGCACGGTCGCGAGGACGTGGGCGCCGTCGCGGTCCTTGAGCGCCTCGTCGAACGTGCGGCTCACCGGGTCGTGCGGCTTGTCCGCGGCGGCGCCGTACCGGTCGGAGGAGGCGGCGATGACGCCGTCCTCGGTGCCGGCGAGCAGCATGACCGGCGATTCGACGAGCGCCTCGGCGACCGTGCCGGCGGGCCAGCCGAGCATCGTGGAGACCATGGTGTGCGCGCCGTACGTGGCGACCGCCCGTACCTGCGGGAAGAAGCGCCCGGACTGCAGCGCGACGGTGCCGCCGGCGGAGTGCCCGAACAGCGCCACCCGGTCCAGGTCGAGGGCGCCGTGCAGCGGTCCCTCGGCGGCGTCGAGCGCGGCCAGCCGCTCCAGCAGCGGCGCGATCGCCTGGCAGGTGGGGCCGTCGCCGTAGGTGCCGGGCCGGGCCAGGGCGAGGTCGACGCCGGGCGTGATGCCGACCTGGCCGGCGAACAGCGGGCCGACCCAGTCGTAGGTGACGGCGGCGAAGCCCTGCGCGGCGAGCTCGGCGGCCAGCCAGCGGTAGGCGTCCTGGCCGACGTTGACGCCGCTGAGCACGAGCACCACCGGGTAGGGCCCGCCCGCCGGGTCGGCCTGGAAGACGCCGCTGAGCCGTTCGGCGTCCGACCCGGTGACCAGCGCCGGGTAGTACACCTTCAGATGGGCGGTGGCGTAGGGGTCCTCGGCGCCGGGGATCGTCGCGGCGGACCACAGGGACCGGATCGTCGTCACGGGCGTGGCAGTTCGCGGTCGCCGCCCCACAGGGCACGCACGAGACGCTGGGTGGTCTCCTCGCCGAAGTACCGCACGCCCATCACGTTGGCCGGGTCGCGGTCGGCGATGTTGCGCCGGGTCGCGAGGTCCCGCTCCCGCAGTGCGGCGCGCTCGTCCTCCGGCACCGGGGGAGCCTCGTCGACCCAGGTGAGCCACTGGTCGACCCGGGCGTGCAGCACGTCGCTGACCACCTGCAGGTTCCGTGCGGTGCGCTCGAAGGAGTACACGTACGCGTTCGGTGACAGCGAGGCGCGGATGAAGCCGGCCCGGCTGGTGAACCAGGCGAACTGGTCGTCCGCCCGGTGCTCCAGCCACGCGTCGTTGGGGCCCGCGTAGTAGCGGTCGAAGTAGTCGCCGTCGACGACGATGTCGGTCCGCGGGATGTAGTCGGTGTAGAACCAGCCGCCGGGCCAGCACAGCAGCGCGATGCCGAGGTGCGGCACCCGGACCTGCGGGCCGAGCCAGCAGGTGAGGTGCAGGTTCACGAAGCTGCGCGACGGGTCACCCAGCCACGAGTGCACCATCCAGTCGACCTCGGGCCCGCTGTAGGCGGCCACCCGGCCGCCCGGACCCTCCGGATATGTCCCGTACTGCTCCAGGATCTCCGTCGACGGGTCGCGCGTCGTGTCGAACCTTGCGTCGATCTTGGCCTTGAGATCCGCCAGGAGCTGCTGGAACTGTGCGAAGGTGTCGTGGACGTCGATCACGGGCGACGCGTCGAGCATCTCCTCGACGTGCTGGACGGTTTCCTCCACGCGCTCACTCTCCAACGTTGGTCCGTAATGGAAACAGTGTTTCGCTACGGGTAACGGATGTCAACGGGTCAGCGCGTCGACGAGCTGCCAGGGCCGCCCGTCGAGGAGGTCGGTGCCGCGCGAGACGAGCTTGTTGCGGCTCTGTGCGGGCGCGAGGACCGCCGTGGCGACCGGCGTGCCGGCCTCCACGAGGGTGACGAGCGGGTGGCTGATCCTCCCCGTGAACGGCCCCTCCCACGCGGTCCACAGCGTGAAGTCGGGGCTGAGCGCGAAGAACGCCGACGGCGAGCCCAGGGGTGCCGCGGCGACGATGTTGAGCCGGTTCTCCGCCGCCCGCTCCGGCAGACCGAGCGCCAGCTCCCAGTCCTCGGCCGGGGTGAACGGCACCGCCACCACGTCCGCGCCGGCGATCGCGGCCAGGCGGAACACCTCGGGGTAGATGGCGTCGTCGCCGACGACGACGGCGAGGCGCCCCCACGGCAGGTCGAAGGTGGCCACGCCGTCGCCGAACCGGCTCACCCCGGCGAGCCTGGCGACCGGGTGCAGCTGGAGCTGCCGGCCGACGACCCCCTCGCCGGACACCACGACGCCGACGTGGGCGCCGTCCTCCAGGACGCTGGTCACCGCGACCGCGTCGGTGCCCTGGAGGAGCTCTCGCAGGGTCGGCACGACCGAGGGGTCCTGCAGCTCGGGCAGGACCAGGAGGCGGGCACCGGCGGACAGCGCCTCGGGCCCGTGGTCGATCGCCCGCACCATCGCCGCACGTAGCGACCCGGCGGCCGGTGGAACGGCGGGGTCGTGCGGTGGGCGGCCGATCGGGGCGTAGACCGGGCCGCGGCGCGCGGTGAAGCGGTCGGTGCCGTCGGGGCGGCGCTTGTCCCTGGCCAGGACCGGGTCGATGTCGGCGACCACGACCGCCTCGCCGGTCCGCGGGCCCTTGGCCACGACGGTGCCGTCCGGGGCCACGATCTGGCTCTCGCCGGCGCCGTGCAGCCACTCCGGCGGCACCTTGAGCCCGGCGCTGATGGCGCCCAGCTTGTCGGCGGGCAGCAGCGGGCCGACCTTGTTGGCCGCCACGACCCAGACCCGGTTCTCCGCCGCCCGCACCGGGATGTGCAGGCTCGCCTCGTCGGTGGCGAACGAGTTGAGACTGTTGAGCAGCACCTCCGCCCCGCGCAGCGCGAGACCGCGGGCCACCTCGGGTGCGACGCCCTCCATGCAGGCATACATCCCGACGGTACCGAAGGCGGTGGCGACGATCGGGCCGTTCTCGCTGCCCCGGTGCAGGTGGTCGTTCTCGCTGCCCATCAGGGTCTGCTTGTCGCTCTGCCCGAGCAGCTCGCCGCCGGGACCGAAGAGCAGGTTCGTGCCGGTGGTCCGGCCGTCGTCGCGGGCGAGCGTAACGTTGATCTTCACGTGGACGCGGTGCCGCGCGGCCCTGTCCGCGACGGCGGTCAGGAACGGGTCGCCGAGGCGGCAGGCCATGCGGCGGGCGTGGTCGCGGTCGTCGTACCACGACAGGTGGTTGCAGAATTCCGGCAGGACCACCAGGTCCGCGCCCTCGGCGACGGCCTGGTCGATCATCCGCAGGCAGTTCGCGAGGTTCGCGGACACGTCCTGACCGACGGCGAACTGGACAGCGGCAACCCTCACGAGGGCCTCCTGGTTCCTCTAGCGGAACAGTGTTTCCCGAACATACACTCGCGGCGCGTTCCCTGAACAGAGAGGCCGATTCTGGTGCTGACCCATGTCGTCGTCATGAAGTTCCTGGATCCCGCCGACGCGCCGAGGGCCAAGGAGCTCCTGCAGGGCCTCGTGGGCGTGGTGCCGCAGATCCGCTCGATGGTCGTCGGCCTGGACACCGTGCGCAGCGACGTCTCCGCCGACCTGTGCCTGATCACCACCCACGACAACGTGGAAGGCCTGCGCGGCTACCAGTCGCACCAGGCGCACCAGGAGGTCGGCGCCTGGCTGCGCCCGCGCCTGGCGTCGCGCACCGTGGTGGACTTCTGAGCCTGCCGCCCACCCCCGTGCCGGCCACCCGGCGGCATGAAAGGCCGCCGGGCGGGTAGGTCCGGCGGTGATGTGGAGGGGACGGGCGCTCGCTATCGCCCTCGTGGCGGCGTTCATGACGCTGCTCGACGTCAGCATCGTCAACGTCGCCATCCCCTCCATGCAGGCCGGCCTGCACATGAGCGCCAGCGGGCTGCAGTGGGTCCTGTCCGGTTACGCGCTGACGTTCGGGCTGCTGCTGGTGCCCGCCGGGCGGGTCGGCGACGCGCGCGGGATCCGGCCGGTGTTCGTGGCCGGGCTCCTCGGGTTCACCGCGGCCAGCGCCGCGGCCGGGGCGGCCCAGAGCGAGGCGTGGCTGGTCGTCGCCCGGCTCATCCAGGGCGCCTTCGCCGGCGTGGTGAACCCGCAGGTGACCGGCCTCATCCAGCGCCTGTACCCGCCGCCCGAGCGGGCCCGGCCGTTCGGCCTGCTCGGCGCCACGATCGGCATCGCCACCGCGGTGGGGCCGCTGCTCGGCGGGGTGATCATCCAGTTCGCCGGCACGGCCGACGGCTGGCGCTGGGTGTTCTACATCAACGTGCCCGTCGGGCTCGCCGCCGCGGCGCTCGGCTGGCGGATGATTCCGCGGCGCCCCGCGGAGCGCAGGCGCCGGGAGAGCCTGGACCCGGTCGGCGTGCTGCTGCTGGGCGGCGCCGTCGTGCAGATCCTGCTGCCCCTGATCGAGCAGCGGCAGTGGTACCTGCTGGGCACGGGTGTGCTCACGCTCGGCGGGTTCGTGTGGTGGGAGCTGCGCCGCGCGCGGGTGCCGCTGGCGGACCTGCACCTGTTCCGGCGGCGCTCCTACGCGCTGGGCACGGTCGTGATGCTGCTCTACTTCGCCGGGTTCACCGCGAACTTCTTCATCCTCACCCTGTACCTGCAGCGCGGCCAGCACTTCACGGCGCTGCAGGCGGGGCTGGCGATCACCCCGTTCGCGCTCGGCTCGGCCCTGGCGGCGTTCGCGGGCGGCCGGGTCGTCAACCAGTTCGGCCGGTCGCTGGTCGTGGCCGGGCTGGTCACGGTCCTCACCGGCCTCGTGGGCACGGCCGTGGTGCTGCACCTCGTGGCCTCGCCGTGGGCCCTGACCGTGCCGCTGCTGGTCGCCGGCCTCGGCAGCGGCCTTACCATCACGCCCAACCAGACGCTGACCCTCGCCGACGTGCCGGTCGACCGTGCCGGCAGCGCCGCCGGCGTCGTGCAGACCGCCCAGCGCGTCAGCGCGGCGTTCGGCATCGCGGCGATCGGTGCGGTGTTCTTCGCCCGCCTCACCGGCACGCACGGCGACTGGACCGCGGCGATCGAGATGGCCCTCGCCGTCGCGATCGGCTTCATCGCCCTGGCCTTCGCCGCCGCGGTGACCGACGTGTTCCTCGCCCACCGCCCCCACTGAACCCTGTCAGGGGGTCCGGTGGGGGGCCGGCGCCGGCTTCCTCCTGCATCAGCCGCACCCGCCGGGCCCTGAACAGGGCCCGGCAGGAAGCCGGCGCCGGGGCTCGGGTCAGCTTACGGCGCAGGTCAGGGCCGGCGTCGTCGCCGTGCCCGTCGCGATGAAGCCGAAGGTGGTCGAGGCGCCGGCGGCGAGGGCGCCGTTGTAGGACTCGTTGGTCACGGTGACGGCCGCACCGCTCGTGGCGAGGCGGCCGCTCCAGATCTGGCCGATGCTCTGGCCGCCGCCGAGCGTCCAGCGCACCGACCAGCCGGTGACCGGCGAGCCGCCGGCGGTCACCGTCACCTCGCCCTGGAAGCCGCCGGACCAGCTGTTGGTGGTCCGGTAGGCCGCCGTGCACCCACCCGCCGGCGGGGTCGTGACGGGAGGGGTGGTGACCGGCGGGGTCGGGTTCGCCTGGCCGCCCTGGGCGGCGTGCTCCAGGTACTCCTCGACGTTGCGGTAGCCGTCGCCGTCCGCGTCGCCGTTGTGGTCGTCCACCTTCGGGTCGAGGCCGTTGGCGGACTCCCAGGCGTCGGGCATGCCGTCGCGGTCGGTGTCCCAGCCGCCGGGCCGGCTCACCTGGGCGGCGTTCCACATAACACTTTCTACGACGGGTAGGCGGTGGGGGACAGGCCGGCCCCACCGGCGCGGAACGCGGCCGGCGCGTGGACCACGCACGGCTGCGCGTACTCGGCGAGGCCCTCCTCCGCGTACTCGCGGCCCCAGCCGGAGCGCTTCACCCCGCCGAACGGCGCCCGCAGCGACATGCCGGTGCGGTTGTGGGTGTTGACGAACGCGAACCCAGCCTCCAGCCGCCGGGCGAAGGCGAACGCCCGCTCCTCGTCGGCGCTCCACACCGACGCGCCGAGGCCGAGGTCGTCGTCGTTGGCCATGGCCAGCACCTGGTCCTCCGAGTCGTACGGGACCAGCGGCACCACCGGCGCGAACTGCTCCTCGCGGACGAGCGCGGAGTCCGGCCCCGGGTCGACGACGAGCAGCGGCGGCAGGAAGTGGCCCGCCTGCTCGTCGTAGCCGTCGGCCTTGCGGCCCAGGTCGACGACGTCGCCCATGGCGGTGATGGCCAGGTCGAACGCGCGGGACCTGGCCTCGGCGCTGATCAGCGGCCCCATCGTGACGCCCTCGGTGAGCGGGTCGCCGACGACGAGGACCCGGGCCGCGGCGGCCACGTACGCGTCGACGAACTCGCCGGTGCGGTCCCGGGGCACGTACAGCCGCTTCGCCGCCATGCACACCTGCCCGGCGGTCGCGAAGCTCGCCATCACCAGGCGCTCCATGCTCGCCTCGTCGAACGGCGCGTCGGGCAGGAACACCGCCGGGTCGTTGCCGCCGAGCTCCAGCACCGTCGGGATCAGCCGGTCCGCGGCGGCCGCGGCGATCGCCCGGCCCGCGTCCTCGCCGCCGGTGAACGCGACCTTGCGGACCAGGCGGTGCGTGACGAGCGCCGTGACCAGGGCGGCGTGGCCGTGCAGGACCTGGACGGCGGCGTCGGGCAGGTGCGCCTGGAGCAGCCGGACCAGGCGGTCGACGGTGAGCGGGCCGAGCGGGGAGGGCTTGACGATGACGGTGTTGCCGGCGGCGAGGGCGGCGGCGAGCTTGAGCATGGCGAGGATGACCGGCGCGTTCCACGGGGTGACGGCGACGACGACCCCGTAGGGCTTCCGGACGGTCAGCAGCCGGCCCTGGGCGTCGTCGAGCTCCCGGTCGGCGTACGCGGCCGGCGCGTGCTCGATGACCCACCGCAGGTGCTGGACGGCGAACCCGATCTCGCCGCGGCAGTCGGGCAGGGGCTTGCCGATCTCCCGCGCGAGCAGGACCGCGAGGTCGTCGAGCTCGCCGGCGATCGCGTCGGCGGCGTTGCCCAGCGCCGCGAGCCGGTCGTCCAGTGGTGTGCCGGACCAGCCGCGGAACGCGGCGTGCGCGGCGCGGACGGCGTCGTCGACCCGGTCGGGGACGTTGCGGGTGACCGGGTCGACCCGCCCGACGATCTCCACATGCCGCGCCGGGTTCTCCCGCCGGATGCTCACGCGGTCACCTGCCGCAGGGAGGCGATCATCGACGAACGAAGCAGGTAGGCGCGGGCGGCGGCGGGGTCGGCGGCGAGGGCGCGCAGCTCGGCGGCGTAGGCGGAGGCGCCGCCGGAGCGCAGCTTCTCCCAGTTGCCGTGGGTGGTCTTCTGCACGTAGTCGCGGGCGACGGCGCGCCTGGCGTCCGCTGTGCCGGTGATGACGTCGTCGTCGCCGGTCATGACGGCCTTGGCGAGCAGGACCGCGTCGTGGATGCCGGAGTTCATGCCCATCCCGCCCAGCGGATTGTTGATGTGCGCGGCGTCCCCGGCCAGCAGCACCCTGCCCACCCGGAAGGACTCCGCGACCCGCTGATGGACCCGGTACAGCGTGGTGTGCGCGACCCGCCACGGCCGCCCGGGGTCGGCGACGCCGAGGAGCCGCTCCGGCAGCCTCGCCTTCTCCAGGTCGTCGGGGGTGTCCGGCGGGGTCGGCAGCAGCACCCGCCAGTGGTCGGGGGTCCGCAGCAGGACCAGCCACTCGACCGGGTCGAACAGGTAGTTGACGTCGGCGATGCCGGGCAGCAGCGCGGCGAGGTCCTCGTCGGTGGAGCCGACCAGGAACCGGTCCGGGTAGGTGATGCCCTCGAACGCGTCGCCGAACAGCGACCGGCGCACCGCCGAGTTGGCCCCGTCGGCGCCGATGAGCCAGTCGCCGCGGAAACCGTCGTCGACCGTCACCCCGGTGCGGTCCTGCGCGACGCGCTCGACGCGCTGCCCGAAGTGGACGGTGCCGGGCGGCAGCAGCGGCAGCAGCAGCCGGGTCAGCTTGCTCTGCTCGCACTGCACCCGGAACGGGTAGGGGGTGTCGCCGGCGAGCAGCCCCATGTCGAGCTCGGCGATGATGCCGCCGCCGCGTTCGCGGTACTGGAACCGCGGCGACACCAGGCCCTGCTCGAGGAGCGCGGGCAGGACGCCGAGCCCGGCGAGCATCTCCAGGGACGGCGGGTGGAACGTCGACGCCCGGGACTCCGTGGCGAGGGCGTCGCCCGCTTCCAGGACGGTGACGTCGGCGCCGAGCCGGTGCAGGGTGAGCGCGGCGGTGAGCCCGACCGGCCCGGCGCCGGCGACGATGACCTTCATGCGGGCACCTCCACTGCGTACTGGGCGTCGAGAGCGAGCGCCGAGCCCTGGCCGACGAGGCCGGTGAACGCGTCCCACGGCAGCCGGGCGACACCGGCGGCGGTGCCGTGCGCGGCGATCGCGGCGTACGCGGCCCGGGCCGCCTGCAGCGCGGCGAGCAGCGGCGCGACCGGGTGCAGCACGAGCCGGACGCCGAGCGCCGCGAGGTCCGCGTCCTTCAGGAAGACGTCGGCGCCGGCCGCCTCGGACCGGTTGACGACCAGGGGGACGCCGGGCAGCGCGGCGTGCACGGCGGCGAGCTCCGCCGCGCCGGTGACCCCCTCGACGAAGACCGCGTCGGCGCCGGCCTCGACGTATGCCAGGCACCGGCCGATCGCGTCGTCGAGACCGGTGACGGTGTAGGCGTCGGTGCGGGCGACGAGCACCAGACCGGTCGCGGCCTCGGCGACCGCCCGGATCTTCGCGGCGGCCACCCGCACGTCCACGAGCTCCTTGCCGGCGAGGTGCCCGCAGCGCTTCGGGCTGACCTGGTCCTCCAGGTGCAGCCCGGCGATGCCGGCGGCGGCGTACCGGCGGGCCGTCCACACCGCGTGCAGCGCGTTGCCGTAGCCAGTGTCGGCGTCGGCGAGCAGCGGCACCCCGCCGAGCGCGGGCGTGAGCGCGGCGGCGCGGTCGGCGATGTGGGTGCCGTGCACGTAGCCCAGGTCGGGCAGGCCGAGCGCGAGCGCCGCGACCGCCGCCCCCGACAGGTGCACGGCCGAGAACCCGGCCCGGGCCGCGAGCGCGGCGGTCGGCGGGTCGTACACGCCGGGCAGGTGGGTCACGCCCGGGGCGTGCAGCAGCGACCTCACAGCGCGAAGCCGTTCTCGACGCCGGTGACCCGCGGGTTGGTGAAGAACCGCAGGGTCTCCGCGGTGCCTTCCTCGCCGAGGCCGGAGACGCCCCACGCGGGGCGCGGCGTGAACAGGTGCAGGCTCATCACCGACGAGCCGTTGACCTTCACCTCGCCGGCCCGGATGCGGCGGGCGGCGGCGAGCGCGGCCTCCTCGTCGCTGCCGAACACGTAGCCTTCCAGGCCATACGCGGTGTCGTTGGCGAGCGCGACGGCCTCGTCGACGGTGCCGTACCCGTGGACGGTGGCCACAGGCCCGAAGATCTCGTGCCGGGCGGGCTCCTCGGCGGCGCCGGTGACGAGCGCGGGCGCGAAGAAGTTCCCGCCGGCGGGCACGTCGGTGAACGTGTGCGCCTTGCCGCCGAGGTCCAGCAGCCGGGCCGCGACGAGCGCCCGGTGCCCGCTGTGGATGAGCGGGCCGAGCTCGGTGGCGGGGTCGGCGGGGTCGCCGGCGCGCAGCGCGGCCAGGCGCTCACCGATCGCCGCGAGCAGCGACGGGAGCAGGTCGTGCGGGGCGATGAGCCGGCCCAGTGCCCGGCACCACTGGCCGTTGAGGGTGGTGAGCAGGTCGACCGCGGCGCGGGCGGCGGCGTCGACGTCGGCGTCGGGCATGACGAGCAGCGGGTTGTTGCCGCCGAGCTCCAGCTGCGCCGGTTTCAGCCCGGCCGCGCACAGCCCGGCGACGGCGCGGCCGCCGGGGACGCCGCCGGTGAACGACACGGCCCGCACCCGCGGGTCGCCGACGAGCGCCCCGCCGACCTCGGCGCCGCCGTGCAGCAGTTGCAGCACGCCGGGCGGCAGGACGTCCGCGATCGTCTCGACGAGCAGCTGGGTGCCGGCAGGGGCGAACTCGCTGGGCTTCAGGATCGTGGGGCAGCCGGCGGCGAGGGCGTTGGCGGCCTTGTGCGCGGCCATCGGTGCGGGCGCGTTCCATGGCACGAGGCACAGCGCCGGACCCCACGGCAGCAGCTCGACGGTGACGGGCCGGCCGTCGTCGCGGGTGACGGTCCGGGTCAGCCAGCCCTCGCGCAGCTGCGCGGCGGCGAGCCGGAACGAGCCGGTGACGATGAACCCGAGCGGGGTCGCCTGCCGGATCGGCACGCCCGTGCTCGCGCTCTCCACGGCGACGATCCCGGCGACGGCCGCCTCGAGGGCGTCGGCGCAGGCGTCGAGCAGGTCGGCGCGCTCGGCCGGTGGGACGGCCGCCCACGGCCCGGCGGCCCGGTCGGCGGCGGCGAGGGCGGTCTCGACGTCCTCGCGGGAGCTGCCGAGCTGCGGGCCCAGCACCGCGCCGGTCGCCGGGTCCTCCAGGGTGCCGGGCAGCGTCCGGGTGGCGGGCTTCCAGCCACCGTCGACGAGAGAGCGGGCCGTCATGTCAGTGATCCTTCCCTGCCGTCGTCGTGGTCGACGCGACGTTGGCGAACAGGGCGTTCTCCGCGCCGGTGGTGACCAGGTTCGCGGCCTCCAGGCGGCCGCGCTCGGCGGGGAACGTCATCACCAGGGACATCGCGGTGTCGCGGACGGCACGGGCGATGACGCCGGAGTTGGCGGTGCCGGACGTGCCGGTGCACTTGAGCGCGCCGACGGCCACGTCGAAGCACGCCTCGGTGATGGAGCCCTTCGCCATCCGCCACTGGCGGAACACGTCGTCCTTGCCGCGCAGCGGCGGCTCGGAGGTCTCCAGCTCCAGCTGGCGGCGGATCCACAGGTATGCGGTCTCCAGGCGCTCGGTCATGTCGCCGAACAGGACCTGGTGCATGGGGCTGCTGGCGACGGGCCGCCCGGTGTCGGCGAACGCCTTGCCGGTCGTCGCGGCGAGGGCCGCGTCGTACGCCGACTGTGCCGCGCCGAGGTAGACGGCGGAGATGGCGAGCTGGTTGCCGACGAACGAGCCGCGGCTGACCTGGAGCATCCGCACGAACGCGCCCGGCAGCGTCAGCGCCTCGTCGTCGGCGATGAACACGTCCTTGAGGGTGATGCCCTGGTTGGCGGTGGCGCGCATGCCGAGCGCGTCCCAGGTGGGGCGCTCACCGACGCCGGCGGCGTCGCGCGGGACGAAGAACGTGGCGAGCCCGGCGGCGGTGTCGGTGCCGTCCAGCCGGGCGGTGGTCAGGTAGTAGTCGGCGACGCCGGTGGCGCAGCCGAAGGACTTCTCGCCGTTGAGCAGCCAGCCGCCGTCGACCTTCGTCGCGGTGGTGCTGATGGAGATGTTCGCGCCGGCGCTCTTCACCGACTCGGACGCGAAGTTGGCCAGCCACACGCCGCCGGCCATGCGGGTCAAAACCTTCTCGGCGAACGCCCGCACGACCGGGACCTCGTCGGCCTCGAACAGGCCGGCCTTGATCGCCTCCAGGGGCAGCAGGCCGCGCGACGCGCTGGTGTTGTGGAAGAAGTACGCCAGCGCCGTCGACCCGCACGCGGTGCCCATCGCGAACGTGGCGGCGGCGAGGTCGCGCAGGGTGCCGCCGAGCCCGCCGTACTCCTCCGGCACGACGAGCCCGAGCAGCCCCGCGTCGCGCATCCGGGCGACGTGCTCGACTGGGAAGCGGCCTTCGGCGTCGGCGCCCGCCGCGGCGTCCCGCAGCGCGGGCAGGACGGCCTCGACCCGTGCGGCCCGGCCACGCTCGGCGTCGGACAGGCCGTCCAGCAGACGGTCGGCGGTGAGCTGTGCCATGACGGTCGGGGTCCCTTCAGGAGGTGGAAACGCGGTACGTGCGGCCGGGCAGCGCCCCGCCGAGGTGTCGTTCGAGGTCGGCGGCGGCGGTGACCAGGGCGGCGCGGGGGCTGTCGCAGGCGACGCCGAGCCGGTCGGCGAGGAACTGCACGTCCTCGCAGGCCAGGACCCCGTCGATGCCGCCGAGTGTGGTGTCGAAGTGCCGGACGCCGCTCTTCATCGCGGTCAGCGCGTTGACGAGGCCTAGGCCGTGCCGGTCGCGCAGGCGGACCCGTAAGGATACGGGTATGGGCCTCGTGGCAGCCCGGACGGTCGCGTCCTGCAGCAGCTCCCGGACCTGGCGGGGCGAGGCCGCCTCGGCGCCCTCGTCGAGGCCGATCTCGGCGCAGCCGAGCGCGGCGAGCATGTCGACGGCGTCGAGCACGTCGGCGGCGCGGGCGGGCGCGAACGCGTCCGGCAGCCAGCAGGCCGCCGTCATGTCGTAGCGGCCGGCCTCGTCGAGGATGTGTTTCGTGACGACGGGGTCACCGGCGGGCAGCTCGATCACCCCGGCGCCGGACAGGGCCGCGTCGGCGACCTCGTCGGCGGTCGCGACGAGCGCGGTCGCGGTGTGCCGGTCGCCGGTCGAGACGAGGCAGCCGTACGGGTCCCGCACGCGCACCCGGACCCCTGCGGCGCGCAGCGCGGTGGCGAGGGCGCCGGCGGCGGTGGCGGGCACTGCGTGGGTGCGCAGCGCGGACAGCAGCCCGGTGTCGGCGACGCTGACCAGGTCGGGCAGCACGTCGGCGAGCTGCCCCCAGGCCCGGGAGTGGAACAGCAGCGGCGCGACGACCCGCTCGGTCGACGCGCCGAGGACCGCGCCGACGAAGATGGTGTGGTCGCCGCCGGCGTACGCGTGCACGACCCGGCAGTCGAGCCAGCCGACGGCGTCGGTGAGCACCGGCGCGCCGGTGACCCGGGTCTCCCAGGCGCCGCCGGCGAACCGGTCCGCGACGCCCTCGTGGCCGGCGAAGCGGCGGCCGACCATCGTCTGGTCCTTCGCCAGGACGCTGACGGCGAAGACGCCGCTGGCCTCGATGAGCGCGTGCGTGGTGATCCGCCGGTTGAGGCACACGAGGATCAGCGGCGGGTCCATGCTCACGCTGGAGAACGAGCTCGCGGTCATGCCGTGCCAGCCGTCGCCCGCGACCGTGGTCACGACGCTGACTCCGCTCGGCCACTGTGCGAGCACCGAGCGGAACGTGTCGGGGTCGATCGTCACCCGCGCTCACCTTCTGTCTGCCGAACTGTTCCACTTGGCGAAACGCTGTCACCGTCAAGGTAACGACGGTGGTCAAGCGATGTCAACGATGTGCGACGCCGTTTCCCCTAGGGAAATCTGTGCTTAGACTTCTGGGGTGTCGACCACCACCACGGCGGCTTCCGCCGACAACACCGACGGCTCCGCGAGCCGCTCCATCGCGGCGGTCGAGCGGGCCATGGACGTCCTGCTCCTCTTCGGCCGGGTCGGGCGCCCCGACCTGGGCGTGACCGAGATCGCCGCCGAGCTCGGCCTGACCAAGGCGGCGGTGCACCGCATCCTCACCGCGCTGCGCAACCGCGACCTGGTCACGGTCGACCCGACGACCCGCCGGTATGCGCTCGGCCACGCGGCGGTCGCGCTCGGCCGCGCCTACCTGGCCCGCACCGACCTGCGCGCGATCGCGGCGCCGGAGCTGCGCCGGCTGTCGGAGGAGACCGGCGAGACCGCCACCCTGTCCATCCGCCGCGGCGACATGCGCCTCTACGCCGACCAGGTGGTCCCGGAGCAGGAGCTGCGCCTGGAGGTGCAGCTCGGCACGCCCTACCCGCTGCACGCGGGCGCCTCGTCGAAGGCGTTCCTGGCGTTCCTGGGCGAGGACGAGATCGAGGTGTACCTGGCCAAGCACACCCTCGGCGCCCTGACGGAGAAGACCATCGTCGACGACGCCGCGCTGCGCCTCGAGCTGGCCGCCATCCAGCGCCGCGGCTACGCGACCTCGCTGGGGGAGCGGCAGGTCGGCGCGGCGTCGGTGGCCGCGCCGGTGTTCGACCACGACGGGCACGTCATCGCGGTGCTGTCGGCGGCCGGGCCGCTGTCGCGCTTCAAGCCGCGGATGTCCGAGTGCGCCGACCGGCTTCTCGTCGCGGCGGCCCGGGTCTCCGGCCACTTCGGCTACCACGCGCCGTAGCTCGACGAGGGCTTCCGGGCGCCTCAGTGCATCCAGGGCTTCAGGACACCGAAGGCGGCGGCGGCGAGGACGGACAGCCAGATGCCCCACACGTAGGGCAGGCAGCCGTCCACCGCCCGCCGCAGGCCGCGCTCCACCTCCGGCGTCGAGCCGCTCGTCATGAGCGCGCCGTAGGGGGCGGCGAAGCCGCGCAGCGTGAGCCGGATGCCGAGGCCGCACGCGATCGCCGTGGCGTAGAGCGCGACCTTCGCGCCGAGCCACTTCGGGTTCGTCGTCACGCCGAACGGCTCGGCGGCGATGACCGTGTACCCCGCCAGGGCGTACAACACCCCGATCAAACCGATCCGGATGCCCCAGTCAGCCCGTCGCACCACGGGGTGCTTCCCCGGCGCGTGGTGGTCCTTGACCGTCAGGAACAGCCAGCCGAAGGCGAAGAGCCACACGGGCAGCACCGTCCACCACTGGAACAGCTCGAAGCCGCCCAGGCGCGCGCCGTGCGAGTCCAGGGCCATCAGGGTGACGCCGCTGGGCAGGAAGAGCACCAGGCAGATCTTCGGCCCCAGGTCGAGCCCGCCCATGATCTTCAGGGCGGTGCTGCGCGCGACGGGCGGCAGGTCGGGCCGCAGGACGAAGCGGCTGGAGTAGAAGACGCCGAGGTCCCCGCCCAGCCAGAACACGAACAGCACGATGTGCAGCAGGATCCACCAGCCCATCGCACAATGGAAACACTGATCCGCTGTGGGAAACAAGTGCTTGACTCTGGCGTGGCGCGCTGCCTAGCGTCACGAGCATGACGCTGGGCAACTACCTCGAGGACTTCACCGTCGGCGCGGTCTATCAGCACCCGCTGGGGCGCACGATCAGCGAGGCCGACAACACGTGGTTCACGTTGCTCACCATGAACACCAACCAGAACCACTTCAACGCCCACTTCGCCGCCTCCGCGCCGTACGGGCGGCTCATCGTCAACTCCGGGCTGAGCGTCGCGGTCGTCCTCGGGCTGTCCGTCTCCGACATGAGCCAGCACGCGATCATGAACCTCGGCTGGGAGGAGATCCGCCTCACCGCGCCGGTGTTCGTCGGCGACACCCTCTACGCCGAGTCGATCGTCCTGGAGACCCGCCCGTCGGCATCCCGGCCTTACGCCGGCATCGTCACCTGCCGCACCCGCGGTCTCAACCAGGACGGTGACGAGGTGATGTCCTGGCGGCGCAGCGTCATGGTGTACCGCCGTGACGCCCCCCACGACAAGTCGCACTTCCCCGTCGCGAAGACCGGGCCGCTGACCGTATGAGCGGGCAGCGGAGCGACTCGGCCCGCTCATCAGGATGGCAGGTTTCGGTCATGCCGGCGCCGAAGGCGGCGGTATGACGCTGCCTGCGCTGCACTTCCAGCCCTGGGGCGAGACGCTCCAGGAGCAGCTCGACGCGGCCCGCCGGGCGGAGGCGGCCGGGGCGGCCGTCGTGTGGGCGCCGGAGTTGCACCGCAGCGCGCCCGTCACCGCCGCCGCCCTCGCCGCCCGCACCACGTCTGTGGGCGTCGGTACGGGGATCGCCCTGGCCTTCGCCCGTAGCCCGTTCCTCACCGCGCTGTCCGCGCTCGACCTCGACGAGCTGTCGGGCGGGCGCCTCCGCCTCGGTCTGGGCACGGGCGTGCAGCGGCTCAACGAGGACTGGCACGGCGTCACCTGGTCCCGCCCGGTCCTGCGGCTCAGGGAGACCGTGCTCGCCGTGCGCGCGGTGGTTGCGGGCGCGCACACCGGCGACCCGATCGACGTCGAGGGCGTCGAGGTACGGGTTCGGGTGCGCGGATACCGCCGCCCGTACCCACCGGTACGGGAACAGATCCCGGTCTATCTCGCGGGCGTCGGTCCGGCGATGACCGCCCTCGCCGGGGAGATCGGCGACGGGTGGATCTCGCACGAGCTGTGCTCGCCGTCCTACCTGTCGTCGCACGTCCTGCCCCGCCTGCGACCCCGGCCCGGCTTCGAGGTCGTCGTGTCGGCCTGTTGCGCCATCGACGACGACCCGGCCGCCGCCCGCGCCGCCGCCGCCGGGGTCGTCGGGTTCTACGCCTCCGTGCGCACCTACGCCGACCTGTTCGCCTTCCACGGCCTCGCCGACGAGCAGCAGCGGGTCATCGACGCCTTCCGCGGCGGGCTGCCCGCCGACGGCCTCGCCGGCGCCGTCGCCCCGGAGATGGTCGACCGGCTCACCCTCACCGGCACCCCGGACGAGGTCGCGTCGCGGATCGCCGGGTACTGCGGCCTCGCCGGCGCGCTCAAGCTCAGCCCACCCACGTACGGGCTGCCTCCGTCGAGGACGCGCGAGCTGCAGGACGCCATCCTGCGCCTGATCGAGGAGCTGAGCCGGTGAGACCCCTGGAAGACGTCCGGATCGTGTCGCTGGAGCAGTACGGCGCGGGACCGTTCGGGTCCGTGCACCTCGCCGACCTCGGCGCCGAGATCATCAAGGTGGAGGACCCGCGGACCGGCGGCGACGTCGGCCGCTACGTGCCGCCGTTCGCCGACGGCGAGGACTCGCTGTTCTTCGAGACGTTCAACCGCAACAAGCGCTCCATCTCCCTCGACGTCACCGCGCCGGCCGGGCGGGCCGTGTTCGAGGACCTGGTGCGGGCCAGCCACGCCGTCTACTCCAACCTGCGCGGCGACGTGCCGGCGAAGCTCGGCATCCGCTACGAGGACCTCGCCGGGATCAACCCCGCGATCGTCTGCTGCTCCCTGACCGGCTTCGGCATGACCGGCCCCCGCGCCACCCAGCCCGGCTACGACTACGTCCTGCAGGGGCTCGCCGGCTGGATGGAGCTCACCGGCGAGCCCGGCGGCCCGCCGACGAAGAGCGGGCTGTCCCTGGTGGACTACAGCGGCGGCCTGGTCGCCGCGATCGCGCTCCTCGCGGGGGTGCACGCGGCCCGCCGCGACGGCGTCGGCATGGACTGCGACCTCAGCCTGTACGACACGGCCGTCGGCATGCTCACGTACCCCGCGGTGTGGCACCTCAACGGCGGCTTCCAGCCCGCCCGGACGCACCACTCGGCGCACCCGTCGCTGGTGCCGTTCCAGGTGTTCGAGGCCCAGGACGGCTGGCTGGTCGTCGGCTGCGCGAAGGAGAAGTTCTGGCGGCGGCTCGCCACCCTGCTCGACGGGGTCGCCGGCACCGCGCTCGCCGCCGACCCGCGGTTCGCGACGTTCGGCGACCGGCACCGCCACGCCACGATCCTGCTCGCGCTGCTCGAGGACGCCTTCGCGACACGGACGGTGGCGGCGTGGCTCGCCGACCTCCAGCCCGCCGGCATCCCGTGCGGCCCCGTCAACGACGTCGCCGCCGCGCTCGCCGACCCGCACACCGTCGCCCGCGGCCTGGTCGTGGAGACCGACCACCCGCACTTCGGCACCGTCCGGCAGCCCGCGTCGCCGGTGCGGGTCGGCACCGACCCCGTCCCGCACCGCCGCGCCCCCCGCCGCAACGAGGACGCCGGCTACGTCCTGCACGACGTCCTCGGCTACGACGACACCCGCGTCGCCGCGCTCACAGCCGCCGGCGCCTTCGGACCGCCCGCATGACGGTCTCCGAGGACCTCGCCGAGTGGGCGATGTCGGTCACCGCGCCGCCGCCGCGGGTGGTCGACGCGGCGCTGCGCCATCTGCTCGACGGCTGCGGCACCGCCGTCGCCGCGCTCCGCTCGGACGCGGCCGGCCCGGCGCTCGCGGTCGCCCGCGGGCTCGGCGGACCGCCCGAGGCGCGCATCCCCGGCACCGGCACGCGCCTCGGGGCGCCCGCCGCCGCGCTCGCGGGTGGGGTCCTCGTGCACGCGCTCGACTTCGACGACACCCACGCCGGAGGCCTCGTCCACGCGACGGCACCGGTGCTGCCCGTGGTGCTCGCGGTGGGGGAGCAGCTGCGGGTCAGCGGGGCCGAAGCCGTCGCGGCCGCGGTCGTCGGGCTCGAAACGATCTGCCGGCTCGGGGGTGCGGCGCCGCACGCGTTCCACGCGCGCGGGGTGCACGCCACCGCCGCCTGCGGGGTGATCGCCGCGGCGCTCGTGGCGGCCCGGCTGCACGGCCTCACCCAGGCTCAGACGGTCGACGCGATCGGCATCGCCGCCAGCCAGGCCGGCGGGCTCCTGGAGTTCCTGCACACCGGGTCGTCGACGAAGCAGCTGCACACCGGCTTCGCGGCGCACCACGGGATCCTCGCCGCCCGCCTCGCCGCCGCGGGTGCCAGCGGGCCGGCGAGCGCGATCGAGGGCGCCTCAGGGTTCTACGCCGCCCTCGCCGGCCGGCGGGTCGCGCCGGAAGCGGTCCTCGACGGCCTCGGCGAGCGGTTCGAGCTGACCCGGATCACCGTGAAGCCATACCCGGCGTGCCAGCTGCTGCACGCCCCGCTCGACGCCGCCGCCACCCTGCGCCTGGACCCCGCCGACGTCGCCGCCGTGGTCGTCGACATCCACCCCGACGCCGAGGCGATCGTCTGCGGGCCGGACCAGGCCGCGCCCCGCACCGCGTACCAGGCGAAGTTCGCCCTGGCGTGGTGTGTCGCCGCGATGCTCGTCGACCGGGCCGTCACCGTGGACACCTTCGCCCGCGTCGACCGGCCCGACGTGTCGGCGTTGGCGGCGTCGGTACGGCACCGCGTGGCCGACTTCGCGGGCCCGGCCGCCGAACAGCCCGGCCGGGTCACGGTGACGCTCCGAGACGGCCGGACGCTGACCGCCGAGGTGCCGCGCAGCGGCGGCGGGCCCGGCGCGCCCGGCCTCGAAGCGACGGTGCGCGGCAAGGCCCTCGCGAACCTCGGCCCGGGCGGGCCCGCGGTCCTCGCCGCCGTCGCCGTCCTGCCGACCGCGTCCGACCTCACCGATCTGCTCGACGCGCTGGGAGCGACCGCATGACCACCTACCTGCCGGGTATCGCCGGCCCCGACCCCGCGACCGTCTACGCGTCGGCCGCCCGTCACCTCGCCGACGCCGGGTTCGGGCCGGGCGACGTCGTCCACGTCGCCGAGTACGTCACCGCCGGCGCC
Source organism: Dactylosporangium sp. NPDC050588 (assembly GCF_040654975.1). Lineage (NCBI taxonomy): Bacteria > Bacillati > Actinomycetota > Actinomycetes > Micromonosporales > Micromonosporaceae > Dactylosporangium > Dactylosporangium sp. NPDC050588. The sequence continues at coordinate 52,408 of NZ_JBFAJA010000021.1, forward strand.
CCACCGGACGCGCGCGAGGGATTCCTCGACGGGCACCGGGCGCCGGTGTCCGTCGTGCCCGTCGCCGGGCTCCCCGACCCGGGGCACCGCTTCGCCGTCGACCTGACGGTGCACCCCGGCGGGGGTGAGGCGGTCGCCGGTGGCCTGCTGCGCATCGCGGGGGACCTCGTGCACCTGCCGAGCGTCCACACCACCACGGGGGCCTTCCGGGACCAGTACACCTGGTGCCTCGAACGCATCGGCGAGCTGCTGGGCCACGCCGGGCTGGGCCTCGACGCGCTGGTCCGCACGACCGACTTCACCGCCACCGCGACCCGCGCCGAATACCCCCGGTGCGGTCGCCCCCGGCGGGACCTGCTCGGCCCTGTCTTTCCGGGTGCCGCCGGGATCCTCGTCGACACGCCCGTCGAGGCCGGCGCCGCCGTGTCGCTCGACGCGCTCGCCGCCCGCGGGCCGCTGCGGCCGGTGAACCCGGGCTGGTCCCGGTACGACACCCTCACCTACCTCCCGGGCGTCCTGGCCGGCGACACCCTGGTCATGTCGGGCTTCGGCGCGCTCGACCCGGAGTCACAGCTGGCCGTGCACGAGGACGACCTGCCGGCGCAGGCCGCGTTCGTCTACGACAACATCGACCTGGTCGCCGCCGGCGCCACCGTCACCCGCCTCCTCGAGTACGTCACCCCCGCCGCCGTGGCTGAATACCCGAAGCTCGCCGCGGCGCGCGCCGAGCGCTACCCGCACGCCGCCGTCACCTCCGTCGTCTGCTCGGCGCTGCTGCGCCCCCAGTTCCTCATCGAGGTCGTGCCGACGGCGGTGCTCGCATGATGACCGACGAGCTCCGGGCCCTCATCGGCCGCGAGGCCACGTACACCGCGCCCGAACCCCTCGGCCGCGCGGCGATCCGCTATTTCGCCCTCGCGGTCGGCGACGACAACCCTGTCTACACCGACGACGCGGCCGCCCGGGCCGCCGGCCACGACGGGGTCGTCGCGCCGCCGACGCTGATCTGCGAGACCAACCAGTACGCCGGGCTGCCCCGCGACGCCGACGGCTACGCCGGCCACACGTGGGGGATCGACCTGCCCGGCACCCGCCAGGTCCGCGGCGGCAACGCCTACGAGTTCCACCGGGCGGTGCGCCCCGACGACGTGGTCACCGCCGTGTGGCGGCTCGTGGACATCGCCGAGCGGGCCACGGGTGCCGGGCAGCCGATGCTGGTGTTCACCTCGCGCGCCACCTACACCAACCAGGACGGCGACCTCCTCGCCACCAACGAGGAGTCCATCATCTACCTGGCGGTGACGCCGTGAAGCCCGGCCTCGAGCTGCCGCCCCTCGAACGGCTGATCGCGCTGCCCGACATGATCGCCTACGCCGGCGCCACGTGGGACTGGCACCGGCTGCACTACGACCCGTCCTACCTGGCGCCGCGCGGCCTGGACCGGCCGGTCGTCGACGGGCAGGTGTTCGGGGCGCTGCTCGCCGAGCAGGTCCAGGACTGGATCGGCACTTCTGGAGTGCTTCGCTCGCTGACGTTCCGGTTCAAGAGCCTCGTTCACGCCGGCGAGACAGTGCGCTGCCTGGGTGTCGTTCAGGCGGTCGACGGCCGGCTCGTCACCGTCGAGCACCGAGTCGAAGCCGAGGGCCGGATCGCGGTCGCGCCCGCCTCGTCCACAGTGGAACTGCGATGACCACCGGGGTCTGCGTCGTCGGCGCCGCCGAGTCGGACCTCGGGGTCACCGGCAAGACCGCGCTGCACCTGCAGACGCAGGCGGTCACCCGGGCGCTCGCCGACGCCGGGCTGCGCCTCGCCGACGTCGACGGGCTCGCCACCAACGGCGTGTCCCGCTTCTCCGCGACCCAGGTCGCCGAGCACCTCGGGCTGCGTCCACGGTGGACGGACTCGACGTTCGCCGGCGGCGCGGCGTTCGAGCTCTACGTCGGCCACGCCGTCCAGGCGATCCAGGCCGGGCAGGCGTCCGTCGTCGTCATCTCGTACGGGTCCAACCAGCGCTCCGCCCGCAGCCGCACCTTCGACCCCTACGAGGCGCACACGCCGGAGGCGCAGTTCGAGCAGCCGTACGGGCCGCTGTACCCCGTGTCGGCGTACGCGCTCGCCGCGCAGCTCTACCTGCACACGTACGGCACCGGCCGCGGCCGGGCCGGCATGACGTCGGTGGCCGTCGCCGCCCGCGAGTGGGCGCGGCAGAACCCGCGCGCCTACCGGTTCGGTGCGGGACCGGTTGAGATGGACGCCAGTCCGCTGGTGAGCGACCCGCTGCGGGTCGCCGACTGCTGCCTCGTCACCGACGGCGGCGGCGCCGTCGTGCTGACCACTGTGGACCGCGCCCGTGACCTGCCCGCCGTCCCGGTCGAGGTCCTCGGCTACGGCGAGGCGACGACCGGCACCTCCATCGTCGGCGTCGGCGACCTGCTGCGCACCGGCGCCGTCGACTCCGGCCGGCGCGCGTTCGCCATGGCCGGGCTCACCCCCGCCGACGTCGACAGCGCCCAGATCTACGACTCGTTCACCATCACCGTGCTGCTGACCCTCGAGGCCCTCGGCTTCTGCGGCTTCGGCGAGGCACCCGACCTCGTCGCCGCCGGGACGCTGCCGATGAACACGTCCGGCGGCGGGCTGTCCTACTGCCACCCGGGGCAGCTCGGCGTGCTGCTGCTCGTCGAGGCCGTCCGCCGGCTGCGCGGCACGGCGGACCGGGTCGCCCTCGCCCACGGTACCGGCGGAATCCTCTCCACCCATGGCACCGTCCTGCTCGGACGGACCTCGTGAGCATCCCGGTGGACGAGACGACGGCCGCGTGGTGGGACGCGACGAGGCAGCGGCGGCTCACCGTCCAGCGCTGCGCCGCCTGCGGGCACCACCAGCACTACCCACGCCCGCTGTGCCTGCGCTGCGGGGAGCCCGACCCGCCCCTGGTGGACACCTCGGGCGCCGGCGTGATCGAGACGTACACCGTCGTGCGCCGCGCGTCGGAGCCGTACGCGGTCGCCGTCATCGCGCTCGCCGAAGGCCCCCGCCTGGTGTCCAACGTGGAGCCCTGGCAGGACGCCGCGATCGGCGCCACCGTCGTCGTGCACTGGCGGCCGCTCGACGACGGCCGCAACCTTCCCGTCTTCCGTTTGGGGTGACCCGTGGACTTCGAGCTCACCGACGAGCAGCGCCAGTTCCGCGACGCGCTGCGCGCGTTCGTCGACAGGGAGATCCGGCCCGTCGCCCGCGAATGGGAGGCGACTGACCGCTACCCGGCCGAGATCGTCGAGACCATGCGGCGGATGGGGCTGTTCGGGCTGACCGTCCCCGAGGAGTACGGCGGCCTCGGCGCCGACATGGTCTCCTTCGCCCTCGTCTTCGAGGAGATCGCGAAGGGCTGGATGGGCATCGCCGGCATCCTCGGCAGCCACTCCCTGTCGTGCTGGCTGATCGCGCGGCACGGCACCGACGAGCAGCGCCGCGCGTACCTGCCGGACCTCGCGACCGGGGCCCGCCGCACCGGGATCGCGCTCACCGAACCCGACGCCGGCACCGACCTGCAGGGCATCCGCACCGTCGCCCGCCGCGACGGCCAGGACTACGTCATCACCGGCCGCAAGACCTGGATCACCAACGCCCGGCACGCCGACCCGCTGCCGGTCCTCGTCAAGACCGACCCGTCGGCCGACCCCGCGCACCGCGGCATGTCCGTGCTGCTCGTCGAGGCCGGCACCCCCGGCTTCGAGGTGCTCCGGGACCTGCCGAAGCTCGGCTACAAGGGCACCGAGTCGTGCGAGATCCTCTTCGACGACTGCCGGGTCCCCGCCTCCGCGCTGCTCGGCGGCGTCGAGGGGCGCGGCATGCAGCAGGTCCTGTCGGGCCTGGAGACCGGCCGGATCAACGTCGCCGCCCGCGCCCTCGGCATCGCCCAGGCCGCCTACGACGAGGCCCTGCGCTACGCGGGGCAGCGCAAGGCGTTCGGGTCGCAGATCTCGGACTTCCAGGCGATCCAGCTGCGCCTCGCCGACATGGCGATGCAGGTCCAGGCGGCGCGGCTCATGGTGTACTGGGCGGCGTCCCGCGCCGACGCCGGCCGCCGGGTCGACCTGGAGGCCGGGATGGCGAAGGCGTTCGCGTCGGAGGCGGCCGCCGCGTGCGCGCTGTCGGCGATGCAGGTCCACGGCGGCTACGGCTACTCCAAGGAGTTCGACGTCGAACGCCTCTACCGCGACGCGCCGCTGATGATGATCGGCGAAGGCACCAACGACATCCAGCGCATCGTCATCGCCAAGGCACTCACCAGCGGGAAGGGCAGCATCGGATGAGGTCCTACCTGTACGTGCCGGGCGACGCCCCCGCGAAGCTCGACAAGGCCCTGGACCGGGGCGCCGACGCGCTCATCGTCGACCTGGAGGACGCGGTGCCCCTGGCCGGCAAGGCCCGCGCCCGCGCGATCGTCGCCGCCTGGCTGTCCGACCTGCCCGCCGCCGGTCCCGCGGTCTGGGTGCGGGTGAACCCCGGCCCCGCCGGCTTCGACGACGTCCGTGCGGTCGTCGGCCCCCGGCTGGCCGGCGTGTGCCTCGCCAAGGCGGGCAGCGCCGCCGAGGTCGCCGCGCTCGGGACGGTGCTGGCCACCACCGAGGAGGAGCGGGGGCTTCCGGTCGGCGCGGTCCCCGTCGTACCGCTGCTGGAAACGGCGACAGCGGTCCTCGACGCCGCCCGGATCGCCCGGGCACCGCGGGTCGCGCGGCTGCAGATCGGCGAGGCGGACCTGCGTGCCGAGCTCGGCGTCACCCTGGGCCCCGACGAGCGTGAGCTGCTCTTCGTCCGCTCGCAGGTCGTCCTCGCGAGCGCCGCCGCCGGGATCGCCGCGCCGGTCGCCTCCGTCAGCACCGACTACCGCGACCTGCCGGCGCTGCGGGCGTCGACGGTCGCGTTCCGGCGCCTCGGGTTCGTCGGCCGGGCGTGCATCCACCCGGCGCAGATCCCGGTCGTCAACGAGATCTTCACCCCGTCGGCGGTCGAGATCGCGGTGGCGGCCGACCTGGTCCAGCGCTTCGACGCGGCGGTCTCCTCGGGCGCGGGCGTGCTCGTCGGCGCCGACGGCCGCATGGTCGACGCCGCCGTGGTCCGCGCCGCCCGGCGCGTGCTGGACCTCGCCGGCCCACTGTAGTTCCCCCACCGCTGCCGCGGCGGGGGGCGCCTCACGGCAGTCTCGCCACCGCCTTCGGGCCCAGCGCGAGCAGCTTCGGCTTCGCGGCGTCCACGTCGCCGGCGGCGACCACCACCACGACGAACGCGCCCTTGATCGAGAACAGGAAGACGGTGCTGATGAACGCGGCCTCGCCGATGCCGGGGACCCGTTCGCTGTCCGGGAAGCTGGCCTTGACGGTCTCGAACTCGCCGTCGAACCCGGCGCGGTCCTCCGGGTAGACGCTGACCGTGGTGAGCAGCTTCGTGCCCTGCTGGTCGAAGGAGCACACCCGCTCGCCGGTCCGGTTGCCGCGGATCTCCTCGCCGGGTTCGATCGTGCCGCCCTGCACCTGCTGCACCTCGTCCGGCGTGAGCAGCCCGCACGGGTCCGGGGTCGCCGCCGTCGCGGCCGGATCGAGCAGGTGGTCGTCGGGCTCGTCGCGCGGGCGAAGCATGCAGCCCGCCAGCGTCACGGCGGTGGACGCGGCGAGCACCGTACGCACGGACTTCGATGCGAGCATGCCGACAGTGTCACGCGCCGTGTCAACGCCGGCCCGAGCGGCGTTGTGAACCTGCTGCGAAGGTGTCGGGCGGGTCCGGTGCACGCCGGCCCGTGCGGCCCGGATCGGCTCTACCGTCCGTCCCGTGGAGACGGTTGACGTACTGGTGGTCGGTGCCGGACTGGCGGGCCTGCACACGGCCCGCCTGCTCGCGGAGCGGGACCTGCGGGTCCTGGTCGTCGACCGGCGCAGGTCCCTCGCGGCCGGGGTCCGCACGACCGGGATCTTCGTCCGGCGCACCCTGGACGACTTCGACCTGCCCGGCCACCTCCTCGGCCCCGGCGTCCGCGACGTGCTGCTCTACCCGCCGTCCCGCCGCGACCCCGTGCACCTGACCAGCGACCGCGACGAGTACCGCGTCGCCGACATGCCGGCCGTCTACGACCACGCCCGGCGGGCCGCGGAGACCGCCGGCGCCCGGGTGCTGCTCGGCGTCCGGTACACCGGCATCACCGCCGGCATCGCGCACCTGGACGGCGCCGAGGCGGTCCGGGCCCGGTTCGTCGTCGGCGCCGACGGTGCCCGCTCCGCCGTCGCCCGCGACCTCGGCCTCGACGTCAACCGCCGGCTGCTCGTCGGCGCCGAGATCATCCACCCGAGCGGGTCCGCCACGAGCGTCCCCGCGTTCCACTGCGTCCTGGACCCGCGTGTCGCCCCCGGCTACCTCGGGTGGGTCATCGACGACGGCCACCACGTCCACGCGGGCGTCGCCGGTTACCCGTCCGCGATGCGCTCCGGCGTACGCCACCTCCTGTCGGCCTTCACGTCCGACGCTCCCGGCCTGTCCGCGCTCCACAGGCCCGCCGGCCCCGTGGAGCGCCGCGGCGGCCCGATCCCCGTCGGCGGGGTCCTGCGCCGCCTGGCGTGCCCGTCCGGCCTCCTCGTCGGCGACGCCGCCGGTGCCGTCTCCCCGCTGACCGCCGGCGGCCTGGACCCGTGCCTGCGCCTGTCCGAGCTCGCCGCCACGGTCACGGCCGACTATCTGCGCACCGGCGACGACCACGTGCTGAGCGCCTACGACGGCAACGCCCTGCGCTCCCGCTTCCGCGGCCGCCTCGCCCTGCGCCGGGCCCTCGCGTCCGTCACCTCCCCGGCCGCCGCCGAGGCCGCGGTCGCGCTCCTCCGCACCCGCCCCGGCCGCTCCGCCGCCGCCAGGATCCTCTTCGGCGACCGCTCCTTCCCCGACGTCCCGTCTCCGTCTCCGTCACCGTCACCCAGTCCGGTCCGGTAGCCCGCCCGTCAGCGGACCCACTCCGGTAGCGGTTCCCTGGCGTCGATCCACGGCCGCGGTACGCCGGCGCCTGTCTCGGTGCGTTCACCGACGCCCGTGTACGCGGCCACGATCCCGCCGGCGATCGCCGCGGTCGTGTCGATGTCGCCGCCCGCGACGACGCACGCGGTCACGGCCGCCGGGTAGTCGTCGAGGTGCGTCGCGGCCACCCACACCGCGAACGGCACCGTGTCCTGCGCCGTGACCCTGCTGCCGTTGCCGAGCTCGTACGCGGCCTCCTGCGCGGTCCGCCCGATCAGCCGGCCCGCCTTCGTGAGCCCCCGCTCCACGGCGCCTTCGGGTGTGTGCGGCCGCAACAGGTCCAGGAACGCCCTCGGCTCCGGCCGCACCCCACCGAGCCTCGCCGCCGCCGCGTGCGCCGCCGCGACGGCGACGACCACCGCCCCGGCGACCCCCTCGGGGTGCGCGTGGGTGATCTCGGCGGCCCGGGCCGCCTGCTCGGCCGCCCGTGCGGGCCGGTCCGCGTGGTACGCCCCGACCGGCGCCACCCGCATCGCACCCCCGTTCCCGAGCGACCCCTGCTCGCCGAACGCCCGCCGCGCGGCCTCCCGCCACGGCACGCCCTCTCGGATCTCGTGCAGGACCGTCGCCGCGCCGGCTCCGTAGCCGCGGTGCGACTCGTACCGCAGCGAGAACCGCGTCGCGAGCCTGTCCTGGTCGATGGCGGGCCCGTCCCGCAGCTCCGTGACGACGGAGCAGGCCATGTGCGTGTCGTCGGTCCACTCCCACGGCCCGTCGGGCACCCGCCCCGCGACCAGATCGCCGACCGACCGCCCGACCATGAAGAACTGCGCCCCGAGCGCGTCCCCGACCGACAACCCCGCCAGGCTGTCGTCGACCAGCCCGAGCCGCACCCGCTCCGTCAACGCAAACCTCACCACCCCCAGATCCTCCCAGCACCCCACCCCCCAGCGCCCCCACCACCGCCCGTCGAACCGGTCGATCCCGATCCCGTTTCTCATGATCCGGAAGACTTTGTGCTGCTATGACGACACAAACTCTTCCGGATCATGGGGTGGGGTCGGCGGCTGGTGTTCGCGATGGTCGGCCGGTGATCTCGGATGGTTGTGGTGGCTGTGGCTGTCGGAGTTGCGCGGGATCGTGGGGAAGTGATCGCTGTCGTTTGTTGCACTGGTTGGTGCCGGGGTTGTTGGTGTAGGAACCCTTTCCCCCATCAAGAGCCCGCGCTCATACCTGTACGCCGCGCCGGCATCCGCCTGCCCCAAACCGACACCGAACTCCCACACCGGCTAAGGGCTGGCCTCGAACTCGTACTGGTAGCCGTCGGTCCAGCCGGGACGGTCGAGCGCGTGCGCCCGCGACCGCTTCAGCTGCACCCCGTCGTCGATCGTCACCGTCCGCTCGAACCACACCCCGACGGCGGTCAGGACGACGAGCATGGTCAGCAACCCGAAACCGTCGTGGACCGGGTCGCTGCGGAATGCCCAGACCGTGCCGCCCACCCCGGCACCCGCCGCGGCGAGGCATGCCACGCTCTCCAGCACCTTCTCCCGCCGGACCGCCGGACCGCCGAACGGCTCAGGACGGCCACGGCGACCCGCTCCTCGCACGTCGGGCAGGTGACGACCACCTCGGCCCGGCCGCTGCCCGGCCGTTCCCTCCCGATCGCCACCCCGTCCAGGGGCGCACCCTTGTGGACCAGCCGCACCTGTGAGTCCGTCATCCCGCCAGCGTAGAAGTCCGGCGATGCGCGCTGCTCGACTCCGCCGTCCGGTCCTTGTCCGGAGATGCGCGGACCGGCGGGCCCCGATCCCCGCCGGTCCGCCGTGGCCGGGGTCAGCCGCGGCGGAGCCGGGCGCAGGCGTCCAGGGCCTGGTGCAGGGCGTTCTCGGCGGTGGTCAGGTCGTGCCGGTCGAGGGCGTGGCGGACCCGGGTCAGGCACGCGGCGAGCAGGCGGGCCTCGCCGCGTGGTGGCTGGGGACGGGTGGCGCCGCCGCGGACCCGGGCCAGGGCGCCCGTCGTGGCCAGCCGCGCCAGGTCGCGTTGCGTGGTCGCCAGGGAGGCGCCGGTGGCGTTGCGGACGTCGGCGATCGTCACGTACTCGGTCTGGGCCAGCAGCTCGATGATGCGCTGGTGGCGCACGGCCGGCAGCAGGGGTTCCGGGCTGGACTCCGTTGTGGGCATGGGACGGCACCGCCTCAGGAGATGGGGTAGAGCTGGCCGTCGGTGGCGACGGCCGGGGCGAAGTCGACCTCGCGGCCGTCGAGGGTGAAGCGGTAGCGGCCGAGCCGGCGGATGACCGGCTTCGCGTCGAGGTATTCGCGCATGTCCTCGAGCTCGGCCGGCGTGAGCCAGCTCGGCGGGTCGGAGACGGCCCGGAAGCCGCAGACGTCGGCGAGGTCGCGCAGCCAGCGGGTCTGCTGGGTGGTGAGCAGGTTGAGCTTGCTGCGGAAGTAGATGACGTCGGGGTCGACCTCGACGAGCGGGGACTGCCAGAGCCGGTGCACGCTGTTGACGACGGCGTTGCGGGCGGTGGCGTCCGAGGGGTCGACGGAGGCGTAGTTGTCCCACATGGGCGCGACGTCGGGGCCGCTGCGCAGGCCGTCGAGGATGCCGAGCGACGGCAGCAGGATCGCGCCGGAGCCGAGCAGGTAGACGTCGTCGCCGGCGGCCTCCCGCATGACCCGCAGCCCCTCCCGGTAGAGCCGGTCGCGGTCACGGCCCGGCAGCGGCGCGGCGCCGGCGTTGACGAAGTCGAGCTTGAGGTAGCGGTACCCCCAGTCGTGCACGACCGTCCGGATCAGCTCGGCGACGTGCGCCAGGGCGTCCTCGCGGGCGAGGTCGAGGGCGTAGTAGGGGCCGCCCCAGTTGTATCCGGCGACGACCGGCTGCCCGGACCCGTCGCGCAGCAGCAGCTCGGGCCGTGCCGTGGCGAGGCGCGAGTGCGGCAGCGCGATGAACGGGGCGAGCCACAGCCCCGGCGTGAACCCGGCATCGGCGATACGGCCGGCGACCGCCCGCATGCCGCTGGGGAACTTCGCGTTGGGCTGCCAGTCGCCGACCAGTTCCTCCCAGCCGTCGTCGATCTGCACGACGTCGAATGGCAGGCCGGCGAGGTCCGCGACGTCCTTGGTCAGCTGGGCCTCGGTGACGTTCTCGTAGTAGGCGTACCAGCTGCACCACACGTTGCCGGCTTTCCGCATGCCGGCGCCGAACCGCGACGCGAGCTGGGCGGCGTAGGCGGCGAAGACGTCCTCCTCGGGACCGTAGGCGAGGAACCAGTCGGCGCCGGAGGAGGCGTACCAGCCGGTGAGGGTGTCGTGGTCGGCGGTGAGCCGCGGCGTGTCGAGGCCGAGCGCGCCGAGCAGCAGGGTGCCGCCGTCGGGGCCCTGCAGCGCGGCGACGGCCGAGGAGTGGTGCCGCGCCGGGTCGTCGAACGTGGGGTCGTCGGCGGTGACCAGCCGGGTCGGGTTCGGCACGCGCAGCGGGGGCTCGCTCAGCCGCCGCCAGCCGCACGGGCTCCACGAGTTCTGCCCGTGCCGGTAGAACGACGCGTCGCCGAGGCCGTGCAGGATCGCCACCCGGCCGGGGGGCAGCAGGACGCCGCCGGGGGCGGAGCCGATCTCGACTGCCGGTGCGGCGGAGTGCTGGACGGCGAAGTGGTGTCCGCCGACCTCGACGAGCTGTGCCATGGTTCTCCTCATCAGGTTGTGTGGCGGCGGGGCGCGGGCCGAGCGCCCCGCCGCTTGGTTCATGGGGCTACTTGAACAGGGCGTTGACCTGGTCGTTGGCCTTCTTCAACGCGTCGGCCGGGGCGGCCTGGCCGAGCACGACGGACTGGATCGCGTCCTGCACGATCTGGCTGACCTCGTTGCCGTGGTCGGTGATCGGCAGGAAGAAGGTGCCGCCGGACGCGGTCGCCTGGTCGGTGAAGGCCTGCACGTTGCGGCCGGCGGCCTTGTGGGCGGCGAGGGCCTTCTCGGTGCCGGACTTGACGGCGGGGAAGACGACGGCCTTCTCACCGACGATGTCCTGGCAGGCGGACGAGCCGAGGAACTTCACCCATGCCCACGCCTGGTCGGGGTGCTTGGTGCCGGCGTAGATGGCGTCGGAGAGGCCGTTGATGGCGGTCTTGCGCCCGGACGGGCCGGTGGGCAGCGGGGCGAAGGCGTACTGCTGCTTGGCGCCGGTGCCGAGGTAGGTGCCGATGGTCCAGGAGCCGACGATGGTGTACGCCGCCGTCCCGGTGTCCATCACCGCGTCCCGGCCGAGGTTCGACTGCTTGTCGAACTTCGGCGCGTAGCCCTTGTCGATGAGGTGCTTGAACCAGCCGATGGTCTCGGCGAGCTTCGGGTCGTCGTACTTGTACTTGGTGCCCCACGGGTTCTTGTCGAGGTAGGTGAAGCCGTTGGCGACGGCGAGGTCGCCCCAGCCGTTCTGGCCCTGCGAGCCGTCCGCCCACTCCGGCAGGAAGCCGTAGACCTTCACGTTGTTCTTGTCGAAGGCCGGGTCGAGGCCGTTGCGGCCCTGGCTGTCGACGGTGGCCTTGGCGATCGCCTGCTCGAAGGTGCCGCCGTCGCCCGGGTTCCAGGTGAGCTTGTCCAGGCCGGCGGTGTCGGTGACGAGCTTGGTGTTGTAGACCAGGGCCATCGTGTCCCAGTCCTTCGGCAGGCCGTAGCGCTTGCCGTCCTTGACGAACAGGTCCGCGAGGCCGGCCTGGTACTGGCCGAGGTCGACCTTGTCCTTCGTGACGAACGGCTGGATGTCGAGGATCTGGTTGCTGGACACGAACTGCGGGTAGTAGGACGCGTGGTCGGTCCACACGTCGGGCGCGCTGCCGGCGGCGAGCTGGGTGGTCAGGTTCTGCCAGTACTGCGACCACGCGGTCTGCGTGAACTTGATGGTGATGTTCGGGTTGGCCTTGGTGAACTCGTCCGCGCACGCCTGGTAGGGCGGCAGCTGCTTGTCGTCCCAGAGCCAGTAGTTGAGCGTGACGTTGCCGGTGTCGCCGCCGGACTCGTCGGAGCAGGCGGCCGCGAGGGGCAGGACGATCGCCGCGGCGGACAGCGCGGCGGCCGCCATGCGGATTCTGGACATGGAAATCCCTTTCGAGGATGGGGTGGGGGGTGTCGGCTACTTGATGCCGGTGAAGTTCAGCGACTGGACGAGCCGCTTGCCGAGGAAGATCAGCAGCAGCAGGACGGGCAGGACGGACAGGGTGGAGCCGGCCATGAGCCCGGTCCAGTCGGGTGCGGTGTTCGGTGACTGCTGGAGGAACACGCCGAGGGCGACGGTGAGCACCCGGTTGTCCTCGCCGCGGCCGACGAGCAGCGGCCACAGGTAGTCCTTCCACGCCCACACGGACGTGGTGAGGCCGATGGTGATGAGCGGGCCGCGGCTCATCGGCAGGATGACCCGCCAGAAGATGCCCCAGCGGCTCGCGCCGTCGATGACGGCCGCCTCCTCGACCTCGCGCGGCACCGACAGGAAGAACTGGCGGAGGAAGAACACCGCGAACGGGGTCATCAGCAGCGACGGCGCGACCATGCCGGCGAAGGTGTCGACGGCGTCGAACTGCCGCATGAGCGCGAAGTTGGGCAGCAGCGTGAAGATCGGCGGGACCATCAGGGCCGCGACGAACAGCCCGAAGAGCAGGTCGCGGCCGGGGAACCGCAGCCGGGCGAAGGCATACCCGGCCATGGCGCAGCAGAAGGTCTGGACGGTCGCGATGAGCCCGCTGTAGATCAGTGAGTTCAGCGTGTACCGGAAAAAGTTGATCTTCGCACCGGAGCCGCCGGCGGCGCGGGCGGTCTGGTCGTCGACGAGCCCGAGGACGCGCTCGAAGTTGATGAGGGTGGGGTGCTCCGGCACGAGGCCGGTGCTGTCGCGGTAGATGTCGGCGGCGGGCGTGAGCGCGGTGCGGACCATCCAGTAGAAGGGCACGATCGTCACCACGAGGAAGGCGATCAGCGCGGTCCAGGCCAGCAGCCGGCCGGGCGTCAGGCGGCGGAACATGAGGCCTCTCTCAGGTGAGGTCGGATCGGGAGGCGCGCAGCAGCCACATCTGCACGGCGGTGAGCAGGCCGAGGATCAGCACGAGCGCCATGGCGACCGCCGACGCGTAGCCCAGGTGGAAGTACGTGAATGCCTGCTGGTAGATGTAGTAGTAGATGACCCGGGTGGCGCCGACCGGCACGATCTTGTCGGTGACGGCGACGGTGTCGAAGATCTGGAACGAGCCGATGAGCGACACGACGAGCACCAGCGCGAGGATCGGGCGCAGCAGCGGCAGCGTGATCATGCGGAACATCCGCAGCTCGCCGGCGCCGTCCAGGGAGGCGCTCTCGTAGAGGTGCGGCGGGATCTGCAGCATCCCGGCGTAGAGCAGCAGCGCCGTGTAGCCGGTGTAGGCCCAGGTGTTGATGAGCGCGATGGACGGCATCGCCAGGTCCGGCGAGGTGAGGAAGCCCCGACTGTCCAGCCCCGCGGCGGTCAGCAGGTGGTTGACGAAGCCGAGGTTGGCGTCCAGCAGCCACATCCACAGCAGCCCGACGGTCACGTTGGGCACCAGCCACGGCAGCAGCAGCGTCGCCCGCAGCACGACCGAGCGGGTCAGCCGGTGCATGAGCGCCGCGACGCCGAGGGCGAGCAGCGTCTGCGACCCGATGTTGACGACCACGTAGTACGCCGTGATCCGCAGCGACTTCCAGAACTGCGCGTCGCTCACGAGCTTGGCGTAGTTGTCGGCGCCCACGTACGACGGGGTGTTGAGCAGGCTGTAGTCGGTCAGCGAGTACCAGACGCCGCGCACCGTCGGGTACAGGTAGAACACCGCGAAGCCGACCAGCACCGGCAGCAGGAACAGCCAGGCGACCCGCCGGTCGTCGCGGTGACGGCGCGGTCCGGCGGCGCCTGACGGCTCGCCGGGCGGGTCCGGCGCGGGCGGCGCGGTCACCGCCAGGGAGTTACGCATCGTCACGGTCCGGCCTCGATTCGTCCATCGAAAGTCTTCGAGATTGATGTCTTGCGGCGAGGGGTGGGCGGCCGTTAATAATGATGAAGCTCAGGGAAACTTTGTCAACACCTCCTCGTATCAAATCGAGGTACGGGGACTTCACCCCACGTCCCGGAGGCCCATCCATGCGTACCGCCCCGCGGCGGCGAGCCCTCGCGTTCGCCGCCGCACTCTGCACGGCCGCCGCCACGGCCGTGCTCGCCGTGACCGTGCAGGCGCAGCCCGCCGTCGCGGCACCGGCCGGCCCGCCGGCCAGACCGGCTCCGCCCGCCACGCCGAGCCCGTCGCTGACCGACCACCCGCTCACCGCCGCCCCGAGCCCGCTCGACAACCCGTTGAAGGGCTTCGCCCGGTTCTACTTCCCGGGCGACAACCAGAGCACCGGCTACCCGCTGTCCCTCGCGTGGAGCTACTTCGGCCTGTCCGAGGTGATGACCAACGCGGCGAACTGCGGCAGCTACGACTGGTCGATCGTGGACAGCGCGCTCAACGAGATCGCGTCGTACGGCAACCAGGCCGCCATCCGGTTCTTCATGGAGTATCCCGGCGGCACCGGCAGCCATCCCGGAAACTCCATTCCGCACTGCTTCGACGGGCACGTCACGTACCGCAACAACACCTTCTGGGGGACGGTGTCGCCGGACTACGACAGCCCCTACCTGCTCAGTGCGCTGTCCAACTTCATCGCCGCGTTCGGCGCCCGCTACGACGGCGACCCCCGGATCGGCTTCATCAACCTCGGCATCGTCGGACTCTGGGGCGAGTGGCACACGTGGCCGTTCGACACCGACACCGCCGACGGCTACCCGAACCTGATGCCGACCGACGCGCACGGGGCGCAGATCATCCAGGCGTTCGACACCGCGTTCAACAAGACGAAGCTGGAGATCCGCTACCCGGACTCCGCCGGCGGCGCCGCGAACGCCCGCGACATCGGCTACCACGACGACTCGTTCTGCTACAGGGAAGGCTCGCCGCTGGCGGGCGTGACCCTGCCGCAGTCGCTCGGCGGCGCGAGCTACTCGCAGCTGCAGCGCGCCGTGAACATGGGCGTGGAGAACAAGTGGATCACCAGCTCGATGGGCGGCGAGGTCCGGCCGGAGATCCAGAGCTCCGCGTTCGCCTCGTGGCCCGGCGGCTCGGGCCAGGTCGACAACATGAAGGCCTGCATCGAGCTGGAGCACACCACCTGGAAGATCAACCAGACCAGCCAGAGCTACTCGCCGTCGGACCCGAACGTGGCCGCGGCCGTGCGGCTCATGGGCTACGACCTGTCCGCAACCCACGCGTACTTCCCGAACACCGTCAGCGGGAGCAGCGCGACGGTCGGCGTCACGCTCGTCAACAACGGCGTGGCCCCGTTCTACTACCCGTGGACGGTCACGCTCGGCCTGAAGAACTCCGCCGGGACCGTGGTCAAGACCTGGGACACCCCCTGGGACCTGCGGACCGTCCAGCCGCTGAAGATCCGGGCGTTCCCCGACTGGGGCGTCGGCGCCGACCCCACGTACCGCGACTTCGGCTACCCCCAGTACTTCCAGGCCGGTGTCAGCCTCACCGGGGTGGCGACCGGCTCGTACCAACTGGTGCTGCGGGTCAGGAACCCGCTGGAGGCGGTGAGCGCGAACGCGAAGAAGCTGCGCTTCGGCAACGCCACGCAGAACGCCGACGGGTGGCTGGGCCTCGGCGCGATCGGGGTCGGCGGCGGGGGCGGCGGCGACACCACGGCGCCGACCGTGCCGACCGGGCTCGCCTCGCCGGCGAAGACGGCCAGCAGCGTGTCACTGACCTGGAACGCGTCGACCGACGCCGTCGGCGTCACCGGCTACCGCGTGCTGCGCGGCGGCACCCAGGTCGGCACGTCCGCGACCACGTCCTACACCGACAGCGGCCTGTCCGCGTCTTCCGCCTACACGTACACCGTGCAGGCCTACGACGCCGCGGGCAACGTGTCGGCGGCGTCCGGCCCGCTGACCGTCACGACCTCCGCGAGCGGCGGGGGCGGCGGCATCGGCCTGGACGACTTCGACGGCAACCCCGCCTACCCGTCCGCGGCGAAGAACGACCTCGCGAAGTGGACCGGCGGCAACTGCTTCCTCAACGGCGGCGGCAACGGTGTCGTCTCCGGCGGGGCGCTGACCCTGCAGTACAACAACTGCGGCTGGTTCGGCAGCGACGTCGCCACCGACGTCTCCGCGTACACGTACCTCGTCGTGCGGGTCCGCGGCGCCTCCGGCGGCGAGCAGAGCCACTTCAACCTGAGCCTCGGCGGTGCCAGCAAGGTGTTCGGCGACTACACCCTCGACGGCGGCGGGCACCCGGTCATCACGACGTCCTACCAGGACATCAAGATCCCGATGGTCGCCAACGGGATCAGCCGCACCAGCCCGGCGCAGCTCGCCATGGGTTTCTGGTACGGCGGCAACAGCTCCATCTCGATCGACGGCCTCTCCTTCAGCAACTGACCCCCGCGCCGGCGCCGTCCACTGTGGACGGCGCCGGCCTCGCCAAGGAGCATGATGCACCGGACCCGAATCGCGGCCGCGCTCCTCGCAGTCGCGCTGCTGTCGACGCCCGGCGTCGCCCACGCGGCGGCGCCGACCACCACCGCCACCTACACCGCCGACCTCGGCACCGTGTTCACCAACCCCGAGCGCGGCTTCCACAACCGCTACGAGATCGTCGACGACCCCGCCGTCAACGACTACGCCAGCAACACCATCCCCGGCTTCAACCCCGACATGCTCGACCGCACCTTCGCCCGCGCGAAGGCGAACGGCAACACCCTCATCCACAGCTACCTGCACCTCGACAAGTACCAGACCGCCGACCTGCCGCCCGCCCTGATGACCAACCTGGGCACCGGGCTGGCCGCGATCCGCGCCCAGGGCATGAAGATCGTCCTGCGGGTCGCCTACGTCTGGGACGGCTACTCCGCGGTCACCGAGCCGCAGATGGAGCGCCACATCGACCAGCTCGCGCCGGTCCTCGCGGCGAACGCCGACGTCATCCTGCACCTGGAGGCCGGGTTCTTCGGCGCCTGGGGCGAGTGGCACTCCAGCCCCTACACCGCATCGTCGGAGGAGAGCCAGGCGCCGGTCCGCTACCGCCTCGTCAAGAAGCTGCTCAGCAGCACGCCCGCGACGATGCCGATCGCGATCCGCTACCCCATCTTCAACTACGAGTTCGCGCAGCGGACCACGCCGCCGCCCGGCTGCCCGCTGCCCGACAACTGCCTCATGACCACCCAGGACAAGGACCGGCTCGGCTTCCACGACGACTGCTTCCTCGCCGACACCGCCGACATGGGCACCTACGACCAGAACTCCTGGCTCGGCTGGTTCGACGTGTCGGTCAAGAAGCAGTGGGTGTACGACATGGCGACCAGCGCCGGCGGCAACAAGATGATCGGCGGGGAGACCTGCAACGCCAGCGGCGCCAACGACAGCGCCGGGGTCAACGCCCAGTACGAGCTGTCCCACCAGCACTGGACGGAGATCAACGAGGACTACGCGCCGGTCAACACCGACATCTGGAAGGCCGCGCACCTGGCGGCGTCGGGCAACGACCCGGCCGAGACCCTGTTCACCCGCATCGAGCGCAAGCTCGGCTACCGGCTGCGCCTGCAGGACGCCACGTACACCACGCAGGCCGTCGCCGGCAGCCCGTTCACGTTCGCCGCGCACCTGACCAACGACGGCTACGCGGGCATCATCAGGCCCCGCCCCGTCTTCCTGGTCTTCGACAACGGCACCCAGCGCTACAACGTGCCGCTGCCGGGCCTCGACCCGCGCACCTGGCGCCCCGGCGCGGTCACCGTCCCCACGCAGACCGTGACCCTGCCGTCGATGACCGCGGGCACCTACAAGCTCGCGCTGTGGCTGCCCGACCAGGCCACCGGGCTGCGCGGCAACCCCGCGTACTCCGTGCGCCTGGCCAACACCGGCACCTGGGACGCGACCAAGGGCTACAACGTGCTCGCGGGCGCGATCCAGGTCGGCTCGTGCACGGCCGACTGCGTGCCGCCCACCGCGCCCACGCTGACCTCGACCGGCACGACCGCCACCTCGGCGTCGCTGTCGTGGACCGGCGCCACCGACAACGTCGGCGTCACCGGATACACGGTGTTCCGCGACGGTACGCAGGTGGCCACGGTCTCCGGCACGTCGTACACCGACACCGGGGTGCCGGCGGGCTCCCACACGTACACCGTCACCGCCCGCGACGCCGCCGGCAACGTGTCGGTCCCGAGCAACGCCGTCACCGTCGGCGTCGGCTGCACCGACTGCGCACCGCCGTCGACGCCGGCCGGGCTCGCGGTCACCGGCACCGCCACGACCTCGATCTCCCTGGCGTGGAACCCCTCGACCGACAACGTCGGCGTCACCGGGTATCTGGTGTTCCGCGACGGTACGCAGGTCGGCACGCCCACCGGCACGGCGTACACCGACGGCGGCCTGAGCGCCGGCAGCTACACGTACACCGTGAGATCCCGCGACGCGGCGGGCAATCTCTCACCGGCGTCGGCGCCGCTGACCGCCTCCACCGCCCCGCCGACGCCGGCCGGTCTGGTCGTCGACGACTACGACGGCACGCCCGCCTACCCCTCGGCGGCCAAGAACGACCTCGGGAAGTGGACCGGCGGCAACTGCTTCATCAACGGCGGCGGCAACGGCGCCGTCGACGGCGGGGCGCTGACGTTGCAGTACAACAACTGCGGCTGGTTCGGCAGCGACGTCGGCGTCGACGTCTCCACCCGCACCTACCTCGTCGTGCGCATCAAGGGCACGTCGCCGGCGCACTTCAACCTCAGCCTCGGCGGCACCACGAAGGTGTTCGCCGACTACACCCTCGACGGCGGCGGGCACCCCGCCCTGACCGGCGCCTTCCAGGACATCAAGATCCCGCTGGTCGCCAACGGCATCAACCGCGCCAACCCCGCGCAGCTCGCGATGGGTTTCTGGTACGGCGGCAGCGGCACCGTCACGATCGACAGCATCTCCTTCGTCTGATCCTGTTCACAGCCTGACCACGGTGCTGGTCAGCCGGGCCCGCTCGGCTGACCAGACCACCCGGTGCGAGGCGAGGCTCGTCGCCATGTCGGAGCTGAGCTTCGTGGGGTCGCCCGCCGCGACGGCGGCGACGAAGGCCGCCACGAGCCCCTCGTCGCCGCCGTCGTGGCCGTCTTCGTGCTCGCCGGTGTCGACGGTGCTGGTGGTGCCGGTGCGGAAGTCGGTGACGGTGAGGTGGCGGCCGTCGCCCTCGATGCTGCCGTGGCTGCCGAAGAGCCGGGTCTGCCGGCGCTGCATGGGCGTGAACGCCGTCATCGTGAACGTGGCCGTCACGCCGCCGGAGTACTGCATGGCGACGACCTGGTGGTCGACGACGTCGTTGTCGCAGTCGTACACGCAGCGGCCGTAGGGTCCTGTTCGGAGTGCGCGTCCCAGCTCGCGCGGATCGTCGGTCACGGCGTCCACCGGCCACCTCAGCCTGCCGTCTTCCGTCTTGTACAGCCTGACCGCCGAATACGGACACGTCGGCTCCACCGCGCAGTCCACGCACCGCGCTGCGGCTTTGTGCGGTCGCTTGCCGGCGTGGAAGTGGGCCAGGCCGCCGAACGACGCCACCTGGCTTGGGGTGGAGCCGACGACGTACGCCAGCCAGTCGAGATCGTGGCAGGACTTGGTCAGCAGCATCGGACCCGACTCGTCCTCGCGCCGCCAGTTGCCGCGGACGAACGAGTGCGCCTGGTGCCACCAGCCGACCGGCTCCAGGTGCTGCACGCTGACCAGGTCGCCGATGCTGCCCATCGTCGCCTTCAGCGCTTTCGTGTACGGCGTGTAGCGCAGCACGTGGCAGACCGCGCCGATCACGCCCGCCGCCTCGACCGCCTCCGCGATCCGGCGCGCCTCCGGCTCCGTCGGCGCCATCGGCTTCTCCAGCAGCAGGTGGTACCGCTGCCGGGCCAGCGCCACGGCCGGCTCGACGTGCAACCGGTCCTGGGTGGCGACGACGACCGCGTCGGCGAGCCGTCCCGCCGCGACCATCGCCTCCCAGCTGTCGAAGACCCCGCCCGCCGGGATGCCGTGGGTCCTCGCGAACGCCGCCCGGCGCTCGGGGTCCGGCTCGGCGACCGCGACGATCTCGGCATGCTGCGCCGCCGCGAGCCGTGCGTACTGGCGGCCTCGCAGGCCCGCGCCGACCACCGCGATGGTGACGGGGTTGCGATCCCCCGAGTACTTTGTAAACTCCATAGCAATATTGGCGCGCCGCCGGCACGATACGTCAAGGGGAAAACTGTGACAGATCAGGTCATCAGCGGCACCGATCTGTCCCGGCTGCGCGAGCTCAACTCGCTGACGGTCGTCCGGGCGCTGCGCGACCAGCCCCCCGCCACCGTCACGGAGCTGGCGAAGCTGACCGGGCTGTCCCGCCCCGCCGTCGACGTCATCGCGCAGGGCCTCGTCACCGGCGGCTGGGCCACGGTCGTCGAGCCGAGCGGCAGCAGCGTCGTCGGGCGGCCCGCGCGGCGCTACCGGTTCCGCGCCACCGCCGGGCACGTCATCGGCGTCGACGTCGGCGCCCACAAGATACTGACGTTGCTGGCCGACCTCGACGGCAACGTCGTGCACACGGCCCGCTGCACCGTCGCCGCCGACGCCGACCCGCCGTCGCGGCTCGCCGCGCTCGACGCCGTGCTCGCCACCTGCCTGTCGGAGGCCGGGAAGACGGAGCAGGACATCTGGGCCGTCACCATCGGCGTCACCGGCCCCGTCGACGCCAGCGGCAAGACCACCCTCTTCACCCCGCTGCCCGGCTGGCAGACCGTCGACCTCGCCGCCCACCTCAGCGACCGCTTCACCTGCCCCATCGTCGTGGAGAACGACTGCAAGCTCGCCGCCCTCGCCGAGCGCTGGCAGGGCGCCGCCCGCGACGCCAACGACATCGTCTTCCTCCTCGCCGGCATGCGCATCGGCGCCGGCCTCATCATCGACGGCGTCCTGCGCCGCGGCTACGGCGGCGCCGCCGGCGAGATCGGCGCCCTGAAGGCCGTCCGCTGGCTGACCGCACCCTCAAACCTGGCGCAGTGCCCCGGCGTGCCGGCGACCGTCAGCCCCGACGACGCCGCCGCCTGGGTCTTCAACGCCGCCCGCGACGGCAACCGCGACGCCCGCTCCGCCGTCAACCGCTACGTCAAGGACCTCGCCATCGGCACCGCCGCCCTGGTTCTCGCCCTGGACCCCCAGGTCGTCGTCTTCGGCGGCGGCTTCTCCCGCTCCGCCGACCTCGTCCTCGACCCGCTCCGCCGCGAGCTGGCCCGCCTGTGCCTGCGCCTCCCCGACGTCCGCGCCTCAACCTTGGGCGCCGACAGCGTCGCCCTGGGCGCCCTCCGCCTCGCCCTCAACGAGGTCGACCAGCGCCTCTTCACCCTCGGCCTCAGCGCCCCCGTAGCCCCCCGCCGCTAGCAGGCTGGCTGTAATTCCCCCACCGCTGCCGCGGCGGGCCCTCCCATGATCCGGAAGAGTTTGTGTCGTCATAGCAGCACAAAGTCTTCCGGATCATGAGAAACGGCCTTGGTACCAACCAGTCCAGCAAACGACGGCCATCACTTCCCCACGATCCCGCGCAAACACCAGCAGCCACAGCCACCACAACCATCCGGGATCACCGGCCGACCATCGGGGACACCGGCCCCGCAAGGAGGTATCCGACCGATACCGGCGCGCGGTGGGCGCGGTCCTTGAGCCGCTGCTGCCGGCGTTGGCTTGCCGCAGCCCGAGCGGCGGCCGGCCGGAACGCCATCACCCTGACCGAAGGCGCCAACCACGTCCTGGGCATCACCGTGGAAATCGCGCGCCGCGACCCCACCACCCGCGGCCTGCAAATCCTTCCCCGCCGCTGGGCCGTGGAACGCACCTTCGCCTGGATCAGCTGACGCCGCCGCCGCGGCCGTCGGTGGCGGCCGCGGGCAGCGCGTCGGTCACGGGTGCCGGGTCAGAAGCGGGCGATCGAGGCGTCCCGGATGCGCGGGGCGGCGAGGCTCTCGGCGAGGGTGTGGGGCTTGTCGCCCCAGCCGTCCGACGAGCTGCTGCCGCTGCCGCCGGCGACCCAGGCCGAGTGGACGGTGTGCAGGTTGATGGTGACGCCCTCGCCGCCCTCGTCCTTCGTGATGAACCGCGGAGCCAGGATCTCCACGACGGAGGCGGCGGTGGGGGGCTGGAACAGCGGCGTCGCCTCGCGCTCGTCGACCTTGGTGCCGGACAGGGCGGTCAGGGCGCTGCGTCCGGGCAGGCCCCGCCACCAGTCCTTGTCGACGCCCTCGCCGGTGCCGTCGACGGGGTTCGGCGTGGCGATCGGCGTGCCGGGCGGCACGGGCGTCTTGTCGTCGGGCACGGGCTTGTCGCCGCCGCCCTTCGGCTCGTCCTTCTTCCCGCCGCCGGAGCCGCCAGAGCCGCCACCGCCGGAGCCGCCGGACGGTTTGGGGTCGGGCTTGGGGGTCGGCTCGGGGGACTCGGGCGTCGACGAGCCGCCGCCGGGGTCGCCGTACTCCGGCGCCCGCGGGCCACCCGAACCGGATCCGGAGCCGGACGGCTCGCGGTCGGGCCGGTCGCCCCACGGGCCCGCCGGCTCCCCGCCGCCGTATCCGCCGCCGCTGTCCGCGCCGCCCGGGCTGCCGTACCCGGTGCCGCCGTAACCCGAGCCGCCGTACCCGCCGCCGCTGTGACCCGGCCCGCCGTAGCCGGGTCCGCCGTAGCCGAAGCCGTCGCCGAGGCCGCCGAACCCGTCGCCGAACCGGTCGCCGAACCCGTCGCTGCGCCCCGAGTGGTCGCCCGGCTTGGCGGGCTTCGCCGCGGGCGGGCCCCACCAGCCGAAGCGCTGGCCGATCTTGTCGACCTGGTGCGGCGCCACCAGCACCGCGCCGACCAGCAGCACGATCTCCGAGCCGGGCACGTGGAAGAACTCGCCGATGATGCCGAGCACTATGAGCCCCTCGCCGACGTCGGACATCTTGTCCCAGGCGTCGCGGTAGTCGACCCCCGGACGCCTCGGGTCCGGCTTCGGCGGCTTGAACGGCAGCATCGACGTCGTGGCGTATCCGCCGCCGCTACGGGTGTAGTACAGCCCGGCGCCCGGGTCCCAGAGCACGGCGCCGCCGAGCAGCGCGCCGTCGGCCGCGGAGCCGGTCGGGCGGCCGTAGGCGTCGTAGGAGTACCTGCGGGCCGGCGCGCCGGACGCGTCCATCAGGCCGGCGATCAGGCCGCGGCCGCTCAGCACGTACGTGGAGCGCGCGCCGTCCCCGGTGGACACCTGGACCGGCTGGCCGGGGCCGTCGCCGTAGGTGTAGCTGCGCAGCAGGCGCTCGCCGTCCCACTCCTCCAGCAGGTGGTCGCCGCTCCACACCCGGGTCACCCCGTTCCGGCCGACCTGCCGGCCGTGGGCGTCGTAGCCGTACCGGATCACGCCGCCACCGTCGACGTCACCGACGCCGACGACCTGGCCGTCGTGGTCGTACTCGTACGTGCGGCCGGTGCCGTCCGTCGTCTCCCCGGTGCGGCGGCCGTTGTCGTCGTAGGTGTACGCGGTGCCGCCGGCCGTCAGGTACGCGCCGCGGGCGTTCACGGTCGCCGCGCCGACCACCTCGGTGCCGTCGGGCAGCGTCTCGACCCGCCGCTCCCACAGCCCGAGCGGGCCCAGCTCGTAGCGGACGGAGACCCCGGAGTCCCCGTAGGACGCGGACGTGAGCCGGCCCGCGGCGTCGTAGCCGAACCGGTCGCCGGTGCCGCTGCGGTCCTCGGCGACCGGCCGCCGGGCGTCGTCGAACAGGTAGGAGAAGGCGTCGACGACCGTCCCGCCCGGGGACCGGTAGGTGAGCGCCGTCAGCCGTCCCGTGCCCGTCGCGTAGGACAGCTCGGCGACCAGTGACGTTCCGAAGTGGACGGTGACCGGCCGGCCGTCGGCGTCGTACTCGTACGACACGATCGTGACGCCGTCCTCGGCGACGCCGGTCAGCCGGCCCCGGCGGTCGTAGGCGCGGCTCACCCGGCGGCCGCTCGGGTAGACGAGGCCGGTCAGGTTCCCCGCCGTGTCGTAGGAGTACCGGATCGTCCGGCCGGACTGCGTCTCGGTGAGCGGCCGGCCGAGCGAGTCGTACGCGACGGCGGTGCTCGCGTCGGGGGTCCAGGTGGACGTCATCCGGCCCAGCCCGTCGTAGCGCAGCGCGGTCACCGGGACGGCGACCCCGCCCGGGGCGGTGACGGCCTGCGTGACGAGCCGGCCGGCGGGGTCGCGGTCGCTGGTGACGACCGTGCCGTCGGGCTGGGTGAGCCGGACGACGTCGCCGCCGGCGTCGCGCTCGAACGCGGTGACGGCGCCGTCGGCCTCGATCACCGTGGCCAGGCCGCGCGGCCCGTACGTGGCGCGGGTCAGGTTGCCGGCCGCGTCGGTGCGGGCGGTGACGCGGCCCGCCTCGTCGTAGCTCACCTGGTCGAACAGCACCTGCCCGGGCGCGGCGGTGCGGACCCGGCCGGTCGGGCGGCCCAGCCCGTCGTGCACGTAGCGGGTGGACCCGCCGGCGCCGTCCACGTGCCCGACCAGCCGGCCGAGTCCATTGTGGACGAACAGGTCGGCGGGGTCGTCGCCGAGCCGGCGGGTGCGCAGCTGGTCGAGCTCGTCGAACGTCTGGGTCACCACGGTGGCGCCCCGCCGCAGGTGCACCGGGTTGGAGTTCTCGTCGTAGCCGACCGCCGCCGTCAGGCCCGACTCGTCGGTGACGGAGGTGATGCGGTTCGCGCCGTCGTACGTCATCGTGAGCGCGCCGCCGGCCGGGGTCCACCAGCGGACCGGCTTGCTGTGCACGCCGTACTCGACGAAGGCCGAGACCAGGCCGTTGGCGCCCAGCGGCGCCCCGGTCGCCGGGTCGTGCCACGACCGGTCGACACGGACCAGCCGGTCGAGCTCGTCGTAGGCGTAGAACGCCTCGGCGAGGACCGCCGGGTCGGCGTTCCCGGCGTCGCCGGTCAGCCGGACCCGCACGACCCGGTCCGCCGCGTCGCGCCACTGGTCGAGCGAGGTGCCGTCCGGGCCGTCGTACCCCGCGTAGCGGTGCAGCCCGTCGTAGCGGAACCGGGTGGTGTGACCGCGGCCGTCCGTCTCGGACTCCAGCTGCCCGTTCGCCGTGTACGTCCAGCGCAGCGCGGTCCCGTCCGCGGCGACCGCGGCCACCGGCAGGTTGCGCTCGTCGTACGAGTATGTGGTGACCGCGCCGGTCGGGTCCACCTCGCGGACCACGTTCTCCGCGGCGTCGCGCTCGAGCACGGTGACCTGCTCCAGGCCCTCGCCGGCGACGGTGCGCCGGATCGGGTTGTTCAGGTCGTTGTAGGCGAAGCGTTCGACCACGACCGCCGGCTCGTCCGTTGCCTCGGCGCCGTCGAACCCGCCGCGGACGAACGACACGGTGCGCTCGACCAGGTTGCCGTTGAGGTCGTACGTGTACGCCTGCCGGTACGCGTCGCCGGCCCGCGAGCGCAGCTCGGTGACGTCGCCGTGGGCGTCGCGGACCAGCCCGGTCGCGGCGCCCTTGCCGTCCACGACGGACGTCACATGGCCGGCGGCGTCGTAGGTGAACGCGGCCGTCACCGTGTCCCGGACGACCCTTCGCAGGTAGCCGCCGCGCGCAGGCGGCTCGGCCGGGTCGCCGGGCGCCGTCCGGGCGCCGGTCGGGTCGTCGTCGGCGTAGTGCAGGTACTCGGTCGTCGCCCCGCGCGCGTCGGTGTACCGGGTCAGCTGGCCGCCGTCGTTGACCTCGAAGCGCTCGGTCAGCGTGACCGTCGCCGCCTCCTCGCCCGGCAGCGACACCGTCGCCGGCGGCGTCGTGCGTTCGACGAGGTTGCCGCGCTCGTCGTACGACCAGCGCCACCGCCGCCCGTGCGGGTCCACCATCGTCACGACACCCTGGTGCGCCGGGTCGTACGCGTACCGCCGGACCTGCCGGACGGAGCCGGACGCGTCGATGCGGGCCGCCTCGGTCAGGTTCCCCCGAGCGCGGGGGTCGTCGGCGTCGGGGTCGTAGCGCCACTCGTCGCGGTGCCCGGCCGGGTAGACCCGCCGGACCAGCTCGCCGTGCCGGTCGTGCTCGCTGCCGGTGGTCAGCGCGACACCGCCGGACCAGACGGTCTGCTCCACCACGTGCCCCCGGTCGTCGTGGCGCAGCTCGACCCGGCCGCCGTTCTTGCCGACGAGGCGGGTCAGGCGGCCCTCGTACCCGTAGGTGATGGTGCCGCCGCCGTGCAGCTGCGCCACGACCCGGTCCTCGTCGTCGTAGACGTTGCGCAGGAACGTGCTGCCGTTCGGGTCGGTGACGCTCTCCAGCCGCAGCCGCCCGTCGTACGTGTACCGCACCGTGGGCCGCTCGAGCCCGTTGTTGCGCGGCGGCTGGACGACCGTCACCAGGCACCCGTCGCCGTCGTAGGCGTACTGCCAGCGGCGGCCGCCGTCGTCGATCTCGTGGATCCGGCCGTCGCGCAGGCGCAGCCGCACCTCGCGGTCGAACGGGTCCGTCACGAGGATGGCGTCGTCCTCGTACGAGAGGCGCACCGTGTTGCCGTTGCGGTCGGCGACGGCGACCAGCCGGCCGCCGTCCTCCGGGTCGGTGAACACCAGCCGGTTGCCGCGCGGCTGGAGCAGCGCGAGCCCGTCGCCGGCCCGCTCCAGCCGTGCGTACACGCCGTCGGGCGGGTCGAAGCCGGGGCCGTCGGCGCGGTCGGTGAACCGCAGCTCGCGGCCGGTGCCGTCGCGCAGGATCAGGCCGTCGTCGGCCCAGGTCAGGCGCTTGTCGTAGGCGAAGCACCAGCCCCGCCCGAAGGGGCCGTCGGGCGGCCCGGTCTGCGAGCGGTAGGTCCGGGCGATCTGGACCGACGGGCCCCGCCCGGGCAGCTGGAGGTCCACCAGCGTGGGGGCGTGTTCGCCGCTGTGGCTGAGGACGTGGGCACCGATGACGGTCGCGTTCCGTGTGGGCATGCGCACATGGAAGCAGCGCGATCACGCTCCGTCACGTGAGCGACGGTTTCACGACTGTCCGAGCAGGGTGTCCACCGTGGGCAGGGTGGCGAGGGCGGTGGTGCGGGCGGCGAGCGCCCCGGCGGCGTCGGGGGTGAGGGCGCGGGCGGCGTTGAGCTGGAACTTGCGGGTCAGGGCGGCGGGGGAGAGGGGCGCCTCGGCGCTGCCGAGCGAGGCGTCGACGCGGTGCTCGTGGACGGTGCCGCCGGCGCCGATCCGCAGGACGGCGGCGAACGCGTGGGGGAAGATCTTCGTGGCGCGGTCGTCGGCGACGCAGCGGACCTTGGCGGCCAGGGCGAGGCGGGCGGGGTCGAGCGGACCGGTGAAGTCGTCGAGGCCGACGCCGAGCCCGCCGCCGCCGAGCAGGGCCGTGGCGACCGTGTAGGGGCCGGAGAACTTCCCGTGGTAGGTGCTGCGCGGCCGGGCCTTCTCGGCGGCGGGTTCGGCGATGGTGCGCAGCGTCGGCGCCGCCACCCCGAGCTCGATCCAGTCCACAGTGGACGGGTCGAGGCCGGCGGCGCGCAGGGCGAGGGCGCAGTCGATGCCCGGGTGGGTGAAGTGGTTGGACGGATAGGGCTTGAACGCGGTGCGCAGCAGCTCCCAGCGGGTGCCGAGGTCGCCGAGGAGCGCGTCGTCGTCGCGGCGGCCGTCCGTGTACGCGGTGAAGAAGCCGAACCTGCCCTCCAGGACGGTCGGCGGGCCGGTGAGCCCGTCGGCGGCCAGGTAGGCGGCGGACACGCCGGCGTGCGCGGCCCAGCCGCAGTGCACCTTCTTGACGGTGCCGCCGGTGCGGTTCGCCTCGATGAGGCCGGCGCCCATGCTGGCGGCGACGCCCATCGCCGAGGCGACCCCGGGCGCGTCGAGGCCGAGCAGCAGCGCGGCGGCGGCCGCGGAGCCGATCGCGCCGCAGATCGAGGTGGCGTGCAGGCCGCGCTCGAAGAAGATGCTGTTGGCGATCGCCGGGTCGTAGGCCGCCATGCCGAGCCGGTCGGTCAGCTCGACGCCGGCGGCGACGGCCGCGAGCACCGCCGAGCCCGGCGCGCCGGTGGCCTGAGCGGTGGCGAGGGCGGCGGGGACGACGGACGCCGACGGGTGCAGCACCGACGGCAGATGCGTGTCGTCGAAGTCGAGGGAGTGCGCCAGGGTGCCGTTGACGAGCGCGGCGGCCGGGGCGGGCAGCCGGTCGCCGGAGCCGATGACGGTCGCCTCCGCGGCGCCGCCCCAGCGGCGCACCGACCGCAGGACCGCGGGCGCGGCGTCGGCGTCCGGGTCGCCGTGGGCGGCGAGCGCGAGCCCGAGGATGTCGAGGACCCGGGCGGGCACGTCGGCGGTCACCTCGGCCGGCAACGGCTCGTCCCGGCAGGCGACCGCGAACCCGGCGAGGCGCTCCACGAACGTCATGCCGCACCCCCTGTGTTCGCGGCTGTGCTCCCGGCCGGCGGCAGGATGGCGAGCGGGCGGACCGGGGCGCCGGTCGCGCCGACGATCGGCAGCGGGTTGAGCACCAGCAGGCACTCGCGGGCGCCGGTGTCCAGCAGCGGGTGCAGCCGCATCGTCTCCACGATGTGCACGCCGCGCTCGACGAGGAGCATCCGGTGGACCGGCAGCACCGCGTGCCCCTTGCCCGGCGGGATGTGCTCGAAGGCGATCGTCTCGGCCCCGACCACCCTGACGCCGCGCGACGCGAGCCACTCGCCGGCGGCGACGCCCGGGCCGGGGGTGCCGTCGCGCTGCCCGATGAAGGCGTCGTGCTCCTCCCACCGGCGCGACCAGCCGGTGCCGATGAGGACGGCGTCGCCGGGCCGTACATCGGCGGCACACGCGTCGAGGTCGCCGGCGGTGATCTCGTAGCCGGCGGGCAGGACCGGGACGCCGTGCACGCGGGCGACGTCCAGCACGACGGCGCGGCCGACGTACACCTCGAAGGACTCGATGCCGTGCGAGGCGAACCCGAGGTGGCTCTGCACGGAGGACGCGGGGACGCCGCCGTGCAGCAGGCCGTCCTGCGACACGTGCGCGAGGGCGTCGACGTGGGTGCCGACGTGCCCGCCGGTGACGATCAGCTCGTTCGCGGCCGAACCACCGTCGGGGCGGACCAGGTCGCCGTGGCGACGCTCGAGCGCCATCCGGAACGGCGGGTGGTTGGGCGACTGGGGCATGCCCCGGCGCATCGGCTGCGCGAGGTCCAGGACCGTGGCACCCTCGAGGAACCCGGACATCACAGCACCCCGTCCGCGTGCAGCTTCTCGATGTCCTCGCCGGTGAGGCCGAGCCGGTCGCGGTAGATCTCGTCGTTGTGCGCGCCGAGCCGCGGGCCGGTCCACCGGATGTCGCCGGGGGTGGCGGACAGGCGGTAGAGCACGTTCTGCATGCGGACCGGGCCTAGGACCGGGTCGTCGACGGCGCGCAGCGTGCCGAGCGCCGCGTACTGCGGGTCGGTGAACACGGCGGCGATGTCGTGGATCGGGGCGACCGCCGCCTCCGCCGCCTCGAACGCGGCGATCACGTCGGCCGCGTCGCGGGCCGCGATCCAGTCGCCGACGTAGCCGTCGAGGAGGTCGGCGTGCTGGGCGCGGGTGGCCCCGGCCGCGAACCACGGCTCGGCGATCACCTCGGGATGCCCGACGAGACGGAGCACGCGCTCGGCGACGGCCTGGGCGGAGGTGGAGACGGCGAGCCATTTGCCGTCGCGGCTGCGGTACGTGTTGCGCGGCGCGTTGTTGACGCTGCGGTTGCCGGTGCGCGCCTGGACGACGCCGAGCTGGTCGTACACCATCGGCTGCATCCCCAGCAGGGTCAGGATCGGCTCGATGATGGCCAGGTCGACCACCTGCCCCCGGCCCGTGGCGTGCCGGGCGAGCAGCGCCGTGGTCACCGCCTGCGCGGCCGAGATGGCGGCGATCCCGTCGGCGAGCCCGAACGGCGGCAGGGTCGGCGGCCCGTCGGGCTCGCCGGTGATGGCCGCGAAGCCGCTCATCGCCTCCGCCAGGGTGCCGAAGCCGGGCCGGTTCGCATACGGGCCGAACTGCCCGAACGCGGTCACCCGCGCGATCACCAGGCGCGGGTTGACCTCGGCGAGGACGTCGGGGCCGAGGCCCCACCGCTCCAGGGTGCCGGGCCGGAAGTTCTCGATCAGCACGTCGGCGCCGGCGAGGATGCGCTTGAGCAGCTCGGCGCCGGCGGGCTTGGACAGGTTGAGGGTCGCGCAGCGCTTGTTGCGCCCCAGCAGGGTCCACCACAGCGGCACGCCGTCCTTGGCGGGGCCGTGGCCCCGGGACGGGTCACCCTTCACGGGATGCTCGATCTTGATGACGTCGGCGCCGAAGTCCCCGAGGATGGTGGCGGCGAGGGGGCCGGCGAACAGGGTGGACACGTCCACCACGGTGATGCCTGCCAGGGCGGGCTGCGGTTCCACCACCTGAGCCTAACGGCACTTCCGTCGAAATGGAAACCCCGTTACATTGAGGGAAACGCCGGGAAGGGGCTTCACGTGTCGCGGTACGACCTGATCATCAAGAACGGCACGCTGGTGCTGCCCTACACGGGGGAGATCCGGGCCGACCTGGCCACCCGCGCGGGCCGGATCGCCGCGATCGGCGAGGACCTCACGGACGCCGACGAGGTGCTCGACGCGACCGGCAAGCTGGTCTTCCCCGGCGCCGTGGACGCGCACTACCACCTCGGCATCTACCGGCCCCTGGAGGTGGACGCGGCCGAGGAGACCCGCTCGTCGCTCGTCGGCGGCGCCACCACCGTCCTGTCCTACTTCCGGACCGGGCAGCACTACCTGAACAAGACCGGCGCCTACGAGGACATCCTTCCCGAGGTGCTGGCCGCCGTGTCCGGCCGCTCCTGGACCGACTTCGGCTTCCACCTCGCGCCGATGGACACCCGCCAGGTCGGCGAGGTGCCCGCGCTCGTGGACCGGCACGGGATCAGCTCGTTCAAGTACTACATGTTCTACAAGGGCTTCAACCTGTCCGCCGACTCCCGGGACGCGAAGGCGTTCACGATGAGCGACGAGTACGACCTCGGCCACCTCTACCAGATCATGGAGGCCGTCTCCGCCGCCGCCGTTTCCGCCGCGGCCCGCGACGCCGGCCGGCGGGTCTCGCTGTCGCTGCACTGCGAGCAGGCCGAGCTGATGCGCCTGTTCATCGAGCGGGTCCGCGCCGCCGGCGACCCGCAGACGCTGAAGGCGTACTCCGACGCCCGCCCGCCGCTCACCGAGCGGGTCGCGATCGGCGAGGCCACCACCCTCGCGGCCGCGACCGCCTGCCCGGTGAACCTGCTGCACCTGTCCAGCGGCGAGGCCCTGGCGGCGGCCACCGAGGCCCGGCTCGCCCGCCCGGACCTGGACCTGCGCACCGAGGTCACCCTGCACCACCTCTGCCTCAACTACGACGAGCTGTCCGGCCTCGGCGGCAAGGTCAACCCGCCCATCCGCAGCGCGCAGGACAGCGCGGCGCTCTGGGACGGGGTCCTGTCGGGAAAGGTCGACTGGGTCGCCTCCGACCACGCCTGCTGCCTGGAGGAGCACAAGGGCGACGAGCTGTGGCCGGCGCTGCCCGGCTTCGGCGGCACCGGCCTGCTCTACCCGGTGCTGCTCAGCGAGGGCATGCACAAGCGCGGCCTGGCCCCGCACCGGGTCGCGGAGCTGGTCTCCGGCAACCCGGCCCGCGCGTACGGCCTCTGGCCGCGCAAGGGCTCGCTGCTCGTCGGCCAGGACGCGGACCTCGCCGTCGTCGACCCCGACCTGGAGCAGGAGGTGACCGGCGAGCTGCTCCTGTCCGGCCAGGACCACTGCCCCTTCGCCGGTCGCAAGGTCCGCGGCTGGCCCGTCGCCACCGTCCTGCGCGGTCAGGTGGCGTACCGCGACGGCGCCGTCGTCGGCGACCCCCGGGGCGCGTTCGTCGCCCGCTGACGCCCCCGGCGATCCTCGGTGTGACGGATCTCCGGCGCGGGTGGCCTGCCGGCGGCGCCGCCGGGCCGCCGGGGAAGACTGCGGTGCGTGTCGTGGTGGATGTATGCGCTGCTGCCCCTCGCCGGGGTCGGCGCCGGGCTGGTGGGCAGCGTCGCCGGGCTGGCGTCGCTGATCAGCTACCCGGTGCTGCTGGCGATCGGGCTGCCGCCCGTCACGGCCAACGTCACCAACAGCGTCTCGCTCGTCTTCAGCAGCGCCGGGTCCATCGCCGGGTCGCGCCCCGAGCTCGCCGGGCGGGCCGCGCGGCTGCGCCGGCTGGCGGTCGCGGCGGTCGCCGGCGGGGTCACCGGCAGCGCGCTGCTGCTGCTCGCGCCGGCGGAGACGTTCGAGGTGGTGGTGCCGTGGCTGATCGCGGGCGCGTCCCTGGCGATCCTGCTGCCCCGCCGGCCGGCCGACGCCGAGCCGCACCGGCACCACGGGTGGTTCCTGGCGGGCGGGGTCGCCCTGGTCGGCGTGTACGGCGGCTATTTCGGCGCGGCCGCCGGCATCGTGCTGCTCGCGCTGCTGCTGGCGCTGACCCCGGCGACGTTCGCGCAGGGCAGTGCCGAGAAGAACGTCCTGCTGGGCGCGGCCAACGCGGTCGCCGCGCTCGCGTTCGCGCTCTTCGGCCCGGTGCACTGGCTCGCCGTGCTGCCGCTCGGCGCGGGCCTGTTCGTCGGCGGCCGCCTCGGCCCGGTCGTCATCCGCCGCAGCCCGCCGGCCGCGCTCCGGGGCGTCATCGCCGCCCTGGGCCTCGGCCTCGCCGTCCATCTGGGCTGGCAGGCGTACCGGTGACCGGCGCGGTGAGCTACCGGGCGCTGCTGCGGACGCCGGGCGCGGCGGCGTTCTTCGTGCCGACGGCCGGCGGCCGGGTCGGGATCGCCATGACGAGCCTCAGCATCGTGTGGCT
Organism: Dactylosporangium sp. NPDC050588; assembly: GCF_040654975.1. Classification (NCBI taxonomy): domain Bacteria; kingdom Bacillati; phylum Actinomycetota; class Actinomycetes; order Micromonosporales; family Micromonosporaceae; genus Dactylosporangium; species Dactylosporangium sp. NPDC050588. The sequence goes on from NZ_JBFAJA010000021.1 coordinate 85,348, forward strand.
GGTCCGGGACGCGACCGGGTCCTACGCGACCGCCGGCCTGGTCACCGGGGCGTTCGCCGTCGCGGACGCCGTGGTGGGGCCGCAGGTGGGGCGGCTGATCGACCGGTTCGGGCAGGCCAGGGTGCTCCTGCCGGGGGCCGTCGTGCACGCCGTGGCGGTCGGTGCGCTCGTGGCGGGCGCCGCCGGGCACGCGCCGGGCTGGCTGCTCGCCGCCGCCGGTGCGCTGGTCGGGGCGAGCCTGCCGCAGCTGAGCGCGGTCGCCCTGGCCCGGTGGTCGGCGCTGCTGGACGGCGGGCGGCGGGCCGCGCTGCCGTCGGCGTACGCGCTGGAGTCGCTCAGCAACAGCGTCGCGTACCTCGTCGGGCCGGCGCTGGTGAGCGCGATCGCCGCGGCGGGCCGGCCCGTCCTCGGCACGCTGACCGCCGCCGCGCTGGTGGTCGCCGGCGGGTCGCTGCTCGCGCTGCAACGGCGGACCGCGCCGCCGGTCGTGGCGCCCGACGGCCGGCACCGGTCGCACCACCGCCGGGCGCTGCGACGACCCGGGTTCCTGCTGCTCGTCGGCGTGAACACCGCGATCGGCGGCTTCTTCGGCACGATGTCGATCGCCGTGACCGCGTTCGCCGTCGAGCGCGGCGCGCCGGAGCTGGCGGCCGTGCTCTTCGCCGCGTCGAACGGCACCGGTCTCGTCGCGGTCCTCCTGTACGGCCTGCGCCCCTGGCCCGTCACCCCACGCACCCAGCTGGCCGTGGCGGGCGCCGCGCTCGGACTCGGCGCCCTGCCGCTGGCGGCCGGCGGCCTGGCGGGGGTCGCGGCGGGAGCGGTGCTGACCGCGGCCGCCGTTCCGGTCGTCATCGTCCTCGGCTCCGTCCTCGCCGACGCCGTCGTCGACCGCGGGGTGCTGACGGAGGCGTTCGCCTGGCTCGGCTCGGCGAGCGCGGCGGGCTCCGCCCTCGCGGCGACCGCGGCGGGCGTGGCGGTCGACGGCTCGGGTGCCCGCGGCGGCCTGCTGGTCGCGCTCGCCGCGGCCGTCGCGACGGCCGTGCTCGCGGTCGCCGGCCTCCGCGCGCTCCACCCGCCGGCGACCGGGGCCGACGGCCCCTGACCCGTGGCGCGAGTCGCCCGCCGGCCTTCGCGCGCTCCACCCGTCGACGACGGCGACCGACCCGTCCTGACCCGGGCCGGGGCGGCTACAGCGCGTGCCGGGCGCGCGATCGTGGTCTGGTGGTGGGGGCGCGCGGGGCCGGCACCGCGTGGGCCGGCAGCTCCCGGCGTTGCCTCGGGACGGCGGGCGCGGACGTCAGGGCGATGCGGCGGTGGCGGCCGGCGGCGGGGGCCGGGGCGGTGCGGCGCATCAGGCGGAGGGCGGGTAGTTCGACGCCGTGGTAGAGCAGCATGGCGGCGATGAGGCTGAACCACAGCACGGACACCGTCGCGACCAGGGCCTGCGCCGGGCCGGCCTGGTGCGGCAGGAGTCCGGTGCGGTTGAACGCGATGATCACCAGGAAGTGCACGAGGTAGAACGCGAAGGACAGCTCTCCCAGGTACACCATGGCGGGGCGCGACCAGAAGGTCTTGCGGCCGAACAGGTCGGCGCGGGCGGCGGCGGCCACGACGCAGGTGACGGGGACGAGGATCAGGGCGTGCTCGTTGAGGGGGTAGGGGACGAACAGGCCCGCGAGCATCGCCGGGAGCACCAGCGCCAGGGACCAGCGCAGGCCGGGGCCGCGCCACGCGCCCTTGCGGACCAGCAGCGCGACCGTGACGCCGAGCGTGAACTCCGCCATGCGGACCGGGGGCAGGACGTAGCCGACGAAGGCCGCGGTTTCGTGCGGGGCGTGGACGAGGTTCGTGGCCAGGGCGGCGACGCACTCGACCATCATGACCGCGATCGCCCACAGCCCGGCCGGCCCGAGCCGGCGCAGGCCGGCGAGCAGGAGCGGGAAGCACAGGTAGAAGAACACCTCGCAGGACAGCGACCAGCTGACGATGTTGAGCGCGGTGTACACGTCGCGGCGCGGCAGCCAGCTCTGCGTGAGGGTCAGGTGGGTGGCCAGCTGCAGCGGGCCGGCGCCGCCGACGATGAAGACCGCCGCCACGGTGGTGACGATCGCGGGCGGGTACACCTTGGTGAAGCGCCGCCACCAGAACGTCGTCGCCGGCATGCCGGGGCGGAACGACCAGGCGAGCACGAAGCCGGACAGCACGAAGAAGAACGAGACGCCGAGGCCGCCGCCGTGCGCGAGCAGGGCCCAGACCGCGGACCGGACGGGCTTCGGCGCGACGAGCTGCGGATTGTAGTACTGCTCGAGCAGGTGCTGGCCGAAGACGATGAACGCGGCAACCCAGCGCAGTCCGGTGAGCGACGGCAGGCGGCTGTTACGATCCACCCCAGTTGTTTAACGAACGATGCGCATCCACAAGGGCGGTCCGGAAGCGCCTCACATCGAACCTCATCCTGCGATGGCGCGCCGCGCCGACTCCAGGGAGACGACGTCCGCATACTTCGCGTCGAGGTCGAACAGGTTCGCGGAGTGCGGGCCGGGGGCCCGGTCGGCGCACGCCTCCCGCACCACCATGGGCCGGAAGCCCGCCTGCAGCGCGTCGACGGCGCTGGCCCGCACGCAGCCCGACGTCGAGTAGCCGCCGATGACGACGGTGTCGGCGCGGGCGGCGGTCAGCCACGCGGCGAGCGCGGTCCCGGCGAACGCGCTCGCGTAGTGCTTGCGGAGCACCAGCTCGCCGGGGAGCGGCGCCAGCTCCGGGGGCAGCGCCGCGAGCGGTGAGCCGTCGGCGAACACCCGCAGGCCCGGCACCTTGGCGGCGAAGAGCGGCGCCTCGGAGCAGGTCTCGTCGGCGAACCCGACGGCGGTGAACGCCACCGGCAGCCCGGCGGACCTGGCGGACGCCAGCAGCGACGCCATCGCGGTGAGGGCGTCGGCCGCGGTGGCGCAGTACAGCGGCGACGACGGCGACAGATAGGCGACGACCGGGTCGACGAGCAGCAGCGCCGGCCGCGCCCCCCAGCCCAGCCGGGCGGAGAACCCGGCCCCGACGTAGTCATCGTCCAGCGACATCAGATCACGCCGTCCGCGCGCAGCTTGTCGAGCTCGTCAGCGGACAGGCCGAGCAGTTCGCCGTACACGGCGGCGTTGTGCTCGCCGAGCGCCGGGCCGGCCCAGCGGATCGAGCCCGGGGTGTCCGACAGCCGGGGCGCCGGCGCCTGCATGGGCAGCGCGCCGAAGTCGGGGTGCGGGACGTCCACAATGGACTGGCGGGCCGCGAAGTGCGGGTCTTCGAGCATGTCGGCCGGTCGGTAGATCTTGCCCGCCGGTACACCGGCCGCATGCAGCAACGCGAGGGTCTCGTTCGCCGGCAGGGTGGCGGTCCAGGCCGCGATCAGGTCGTCGAGCTCCTGCTGGTTGGCGCCGCGCGCGCCGTGCGTCGCGTAGCGCGGGTCCAGCGCGAGGTCGGGGCGGCCCATCACCTCGCACAGGCGCACGAACACGGTGTCGCGGTTGCCGGCGATGAGGATGTCGACCCCGTCGGCGGTCGGGTAGGCGTTGCTGGGCGCCACGTTGGGCAGGATCGCGCCGGTGCGTTCGCGCTGGTACCCGGCGACGACCCACTCGGGCAGCAGCGACTCCATGTAGGTGAGCACGGCCTCGTAGATGGCGGAGTCGACGACCTGCCCGCGACCGGTCCGGGTCCGTGCGTGGACGGCCATGACCGCGCCGTAGGCGGCCATCGTGCCGGCGAGCGCGTCGCCGAGGGAGACCCCGACCCGGCTGGACGGGCGGTCGGGCTCGCCGGTGACGTGCCGGATGCCGCCCATCGCCTCGCCGATCGAGCCGAAGCCGGCGCGCGGCGCGTAGGGGCCGGTCTGGCCGTAGCCGGTGACGCGGACGAGGACGAGCCGCGGGTTGATCGCCGACAGCTCGGCGTAGCCGAGGCCCCAGCGCTCCAGGGTGCCGGGCCGGAAGTTCTCGACCAGCACGTCCGACGACGCGACCAGCCGCCGCACCAGGTCCTGCCCGCCGGCGGTGCGCAGGTTGCAGGTCACGGACTTCTTGTTGCGGGCCACGACCGGCCACCACAGCGACTGACCGTGCGGCTTCTCCCGGCCCCACTCGCGCATCGGGTCGCCCTTGCCGGGGTCTTCGAGCTTGATGACCTCGGCACCGAAGTCGCCGAGGAGCTGCCCGGCGAACGGGCCTGCGAGCAGCGTCCCGGTCTCCAGGACACGGATATCAGACAGCGGACCACCCATGGTTCGGCAGTGTACGGTTGGGAAACGTTGTTTCGCTAGAGGAACCGGGAGTGCGATGGTCATGGTGGAGATCGTCGAGGTCGGCCCGCGCGACGGCCTGCAGAACGAGAAGGTCCTGCTGCCCACCGAGGTGAAGGTCGACTACATCACGCGCGCCCTCGACGCCGGAATCCGCCGACTGGAGGCGGTCGCGTTCGTGCACCCCGGCCGCGTGCCGCAGATGGCCGACGCCGAGGCGGTGATGGCGGCGGTGCCGCGGCGGCCCGGCGTCACGTACATCGGCCTCGTGCTCAACCGGCGCGGGCTGGACCGGGCCCTGGCCGCCGGGGTGGACGAGGTCAACATGGTGGTGGTCGCCTCCGACGAGTTCTCCCGCCGCAACCAGGGCACCACCACGGCGGAGGCCCTCGACGTGTGGCACGAGGTCGCCGCCGCGGGGATCCCCGCCTCGCTGACCATCGCGGCCGCGTTCGGCTGCCCCTTCACCGGTGCCGTGCCGGTGGACCGCGTGCTCGGGATCGCGGCCTCGGCGCTCGAGAGCGGCCCGCGCGAGATCGCGATCGCCGACACGATCGGCGTCGGCGTGCCCACCCAGGTGCGGACCCTCGCGGCGGAGCTGGGGGCGCTCGGTGTGCCGTTGCGGGCACACTTCCACAACACCCGCAACACCGGCTACGCCAACGCCGTCGCCGCCCTGGAGGCCGGCATCACGACGCTGGACGCCAGCATCGGCGGGATCGGCGGCTGCCCGTTCGCGCCGCGGGCGACCGGCAACATCGCCACCGAGGACCTCACCTACCTGCTGCACGGCATGGGCGTCGGGACCGGGCTGGACCTGCCCGCGCTCGCCGGTGCGGGCACCTGGATCGCTTCGCGGCTCGGCATCCAGGCGCCGGCCATGCTCGGCCGGACCCTTGATTGAGAATGGAAACGGTGTTTCCATTACGCCGTGACTGGCGCTCAGCTGAACATCGCCAACGGCGTGCGGGAGTTCGCCCGCGCGACCCCGGGCACCGTCGCGGTGATCGACGGCGACCGCACGCTCACCTACGCCGCCCTCGACGACCGCGCGAGCCGCCTCGCCAACGCGCTCCTGGCCGTCGGTCTGCGACCGGGTGACCCCGTCGCGGTGCTGTCCGGCAACCGCCTCGAATACTGCGAGATCGCCGCCGGGCTGGCGAAGGCCGGCCTGCCGATGGTGCCGCTGAACCCGCGGCAGACCGCCGCCGACACCGCCTACATCGCCGGGCACTCCGGCGCGCGGGCGCTGATCCTGGACCCCGCGCTCGAGGACCGCGCGGTGGACGTCGGCTTCACGCTGCCGCTCGGCCCGTACTACGAGGCCGTGCTCGCCGGCGCCGCGGGGACCGACCCGTGGGTCCCGGTGGGCGAGCAGGACCCGTTCTGCATCGCGTACACCTCCGGGACCACCGGCGCGCCGAAGGGCGTGCTCATCAGTCACCGCTCGCGCTGCCTGACCTTTTACTGCACCGCCCTCGAATGGGGTCTCGGGCCGGGCCGGCGCACCGTCGCGGTCGCGCCGATGTATCACGGCGCCGGGTTCGCGTTCGCCTACGCGTCGGTCTTCACCGGCGGGACGGTGTCGATGCTGCGCTCGTGGGACCCGGGCGCGCTGCTGGCGATGGTGGAGCGCGACCGGCTGCAGTCGGTGTTCCTGGTGCCGACGCACGCCGTCGGGCTGCGCGAGCTCGGCCTGGCCGGGCACGACCTGCGCAGCCTCGACACGCTGTACTTCAACGCCGCCGCGCTGCCCGTCGCGCTCAAGGAGTGGGTCCTGTCCGCGTTCCCCGGCGCCGGCGTGCACGAGCTCTACGGCTCCACCGAGGCCGGCGTCATCACCAACCTGCGCCCCGCCGACGCGCGGCGCAAGGCCGGCTCCGTCGGGCACCCGTGGTTCATGACCGAGATCCGGGTCGTCGACGACGACGGCGTGCCGGTGCCCCGCGGCACTCCGGGGGAGCTGTTCAGCCGGTCGCCGTTCCTCATGAACGGCTACCTCGACAACCCGGCGGCGACCGCGGAGTGCACCACCGCGGACGGCTTCCTGACCAGCGGGGACGTCGTGGTCGTCGACGACGAGGGGTACGTCACCATCGTCGACCGCAAGAAGGACCTGATCATCACCGGTGGGGTGAACGTCTACCCGCGCGACGTCGAGGAGGCCCTGGCCGCGCACCCGTCGGTCGTGGAGGCCGCCGTCGTCGGCGAGCCCGACGACCGGTGGGGCGAGCGGGTCGTCGCGTACGTCGTGGTGCGGCCCGGGACCGAGCTGCGGCCCGACGCGCTGCGCGAGCACCTGCGGGGCCGGCTCGCCGGGCACAAGGTGCCGAAGGAGATCCGGCCGATCGCGGCGCTGCCCCGCAACGCGGCCGGCAAGGTGCTGAAACGAGAGCTGAGGAGCGCGGGTTGAGGGCACATGTCGAGCTGATCCACGAGGACGACTACATCTGGCACGCGGCCGAGCTGCCGTTCGGGGAGGGCAAGGCCGTCGAGCGCCGGCTGTCCACCGACGAGGAGGACGGCTCGTCGTCGCTGTCCCTGCAGTTCCCGGCCGACTGGGGACGGGGACCGGGCGTGCCGCACGCCGACACCGAGTTCTACGTCGTGTCGGGTTCGCTGGTGTACGGCGGGACCGAGGTCGGACCGGGCGGCTACGTCCAGGTCCCCAAGGGCGTGCCGATGGACTGGATCAAGATCCGCGAGGGCAGCCACGTGCTGCACTGGCGCGAGTACGGCGACGCCGGCTTCGACCCCGACGGCCCGCGCCGGGCCGACGGCGCGCCGTCGATCATCGACTCCAACGCGATGGAGTGGGTGGCGGCGCCGACCGTCGGCCCGCTCACGCCGCTCTACATCAAGCTGCTGCACCGCGACCCGGTGACGGGCTTCTACACCCGGCTGATCCGCGCGCCGAAGGGCTGGAGCGACCACCGCCTCGCCCACCACCCGTGCTACGAGGAGTTCTACACGCTCAGCGGCAAGATGGCCTACAACTTCGGCGACATCGACGAGGGCACCTACTGTTTCCGCCCCGCCGGCGTGAAGCACGGCCACTTCATCGCCGAGACCGAGATCGACTGGATCATCCGCTCCGACGGCGAGCTGATCAACTGGTACACCACGGACGAATGGGTCAAGTGGGGCGGCACCGCCGAGAACTACCACACCCACGAGGCCCCGGTCATCTCCACGCTCCCCGTCCGCTCCCGCTCCAGAGGCGCCTGGTCCGGCGACGGCATGTGACCCCGCCTCACCTCGGCACGGCCGCCGCCCTACTCGGGCCGGCGGCCTTGTCGTGCCCCCTGGCCGCCCTCGGGCGCGGATGCGCGGGGCGCGCCGGCCCTCGGGGCAGGGCCGGCGCGCGGTCGGTGCGGTTGGGGTCAGCGCCAGGCCTGGTGGGTGGTGACGTTGCCGGGGTTGCAGTCGTACTGGACGAGCTTGGCCAGGGCGAGGATGCTGCCGTCCTTGACCGTCAGGCACTTCCAGCTGTTGTGGTTGACGAAGTGGAAGTAGCCGGGCACGGTCAAGATGTCGATCTTGAACCACTGCTGGTTCAGGTCGCCGTGGCAGGTGTACTGCTGGACCGCCGCGTTGTTGGACTTGCTGCGGTCGCGGACGTCGAGGCACTTGCCGCTGTTGTAGTTGCGGATCAGGTAGAAGCCCTCGGTGCCGACCGGCTCCAGGTCGAACAGCTGGGCGGTGGAGCCGTTGCACGGCGACTGCTGCAGCTGCAGCTTGTTGGCTGTCCCCCAGTCGGGCACATCCATGCACTGGCCGCTGTGCGCCACGTCCCAGGAGCTCCAGACGGGAGCGGTGTCGGCGTGGGCGGCGGCGACCGGCGCGGCGGCCAGGCCGGCGCCGAGGACCAGAGCGAGCAGCATGCGGCGGGCAGACGTGAACATGATCGGTTCCTGTCGGTCGTGGCGCCGCCCGGGTTGGCGGCGCGCACCGAGAACCGTGCCGCCCGGCGCTGAAACGGCGCTGAAACCGCCGCGGTCGTTCAGGGGCAAACGACCATCTGTCCCGTCGTAGGACGGCCACGGGATGTTCACGCGGCGGCGGTCGCACCAGACACTGGTGATCGTCGATATTGGCGGCGGCGAAGCCACGCCGCCTTACCGTCTGATCGGAGCTGGAATGACCCGACCGTCCCGTTTGATCGCCGCGCTGCTGGCCGGGGTGCTCGCCGCCCTCGTCCTGGGCGCCCCGTCGCACGCGGCCCCGTCAGGGATCCCGTCCAAGGCGACCGCACAGAGCTGGCTCACCGCGCTGACCGTCGCCACCGAGGGCTCCAGCAGCGGGTACTCCCGCGACCTGTTCCCGCACTGGATCACCATCAGCGGCGCGTGCGACACCCGCGAGACCGTCCTCAAGCGCGACGGCACGTCCGTCGTCACCAACAGCTCGTGCGCGGCGACCTCGGGCCGCTGGTACTCCCCGTACGACGGCGCGACCTGGACCGCCGCGTCCGACGTCGACATCGACCACGTCGTGCCCCTCGCCGAGGCGTGGCGCTCCGGCGCGAGCTCCTGGACGACCGCGAAGCGGCAGAGCTTCGCCAACGACCTCACCCGCCCGCAGCTGATCGCCGTCACCGACAACGTGAACCAGTCCAAGGGTGACAAGGACCCGTCGACGTGGCAGCCGTCGCTGTCGTCGTACCGCTGCACGTACGCGAAGATGTGGATCGCGGTGAAGCACTACTGGGCGCTGAAGCTCCAGTCGTCGGAGAAGTCGGCGCTGCAGACGATGCTCAACACCTGCTCGTCCTGATCCGCGTGTGCCGGGGCGTTCGCGCGCCCCGGCACACGGCTCGCACGGTCCGCGGTCAGCCGGCGAGGGGGTGCCCGCCGTCGCCGTCGACCTTCACGTCCATCACGCCGTCCTCGTCGAGGTCGACCATGGTGACGTCGACCTGCCCGTCCCCGTCGCTGTCGAGCTGAAACAGGTCGGCCTTGCCGTTGCCGTCGGTGTCGATGGCGAGCACGTCCGCCACCCCGTCCTGGTTCGTGTCGACGGCGAGCAGCTCGTCGCGCTGGTCGCCCCGGGTCTCGACGGATTCGCTCATGGCAGTTCCCTCTCTGCAGGTGTGTCCGGACCACGCCCCCGAAGGACCGCCATGGTAGCCCCGGGTCGTGAACCTCGGGTGCCGCCCCGACCGGCTACTCGCGCTCGACCCGGCGCAGGCCGTGGGTCGGGGTCCACCACTCGACGACGAGCAGGGTGGCCTTCGGGTCGAGGTGGGTGTGGACGACCTCGGTGATGTCGGCGACGAAGCGGTCGCTGCCCTTCTCGCCCTCGGTGGCGGTGGCGCGGCCGGTGATCTTCGCCTCGCCGGGCCAGTCGGCCTCGGCGCCGTCGACGGGGTCGACGGTGGCGCTGTGCAGGGCGAAGCGCGGGTCGCGGCGCAGGTCGGCGCCCTTGCGCGCGCCGGGCATGGAGCCGAAGACCAGGTCGCCGTCGGCGAACTGCGCCTCGATGCCGGAGATCCTGGGGGAGCCGTCGGCGCGGAGCGTGGCGATCGTCTTGTGCTTGTGCGCGTCGAAGAGGGCCCGCACGCGGCCGGCGAACTCCGGCTCGGCCCGCTCGACGTCCTGCCAGGTGGTCATGGCAATCATGATGCCAGCAGGGCCCATGACAGACTGTGGCATGCACCTCCAGCACGGGCTTCTCGCCATAGCGGCGGTTCTCGCCATCGTCTCGGTCGCGAAAGTGGCGCCACGCGTCGGTGTGGCCGTGCCCATCGCGCTCGTCGTCGTCGGCATCGGGGTCAGCTACCTCCCGTTCGTGCCGAACGTCAACGTCGACCCGCACCTGATCCTGACCGTGGTCCTGCCGCCGATCCTGTACTCGGCGGCGGTCAACGTGCACGCCACCGACTTCCGGCGCAACGTGAAGGCGATCGGCGGGCTGTCGGTGCTGCTGGTCGTCATCTCCGCGCTCGCCGTCGGGCTCCTGCTGCACGCGCTCATCCCGGACCTCAGCCTGGCCGCCGCGATCGCGCTCGGCGCGGTCGTGAGCCCGCCGGACGCGGTCGCGGCGATCTCGATCGGCAAGCGGCTGGGCCTGCCGCCGCGGCTCGTCATCGTGCTGGAGGGCGAGGGGCTCATCAACGACGCGACCGCCCTGGTCCTGCTGCGGTCCGCGGTCGCCGCGACGGCCGGCGTCGTGTCGGCGTGGGACGTGCTCGGCGACTTCGCGTTCGCCGTCGCCGGCGGGCTCGTCATCGGGCTCGTCGCGGGCCTGCTCACCGTTTGGATCCGGGCGAAGCTCGCCGAGCCGGTGCTGACCACGGCGATCTCGTTCATCGTGCCGTTCCTCGCGTTCGTGCCCGCGGAGGAGATCCACGCGTCCGGCGTCCTCGCCGTCGTCGTCGCCGGGCTGGTGACCGGGCATCAGAGCGCGCGGCACTTCACCGCGCAGGACCGCATCAGCGAGCGCACCAACTGGCGCACCATCCAGCTGCTGCTCGACAACGGCGTGTTCCTGCTCATGGGGTACCAGATCGTCACCGTCGTCGGTGATGTGCACCACGGCGAGGACGACGTCGCCGTGACCGTCGGCATCGGCCTGGCCGTGACCGCCCTGCTGGTGCTGCTGCGGGTCATGTTCGTCGCGCCGCTGACCGCGATGCTGCGCCACGACCAGCGCCGCGCCCGCGCCCGCAAGGACCGCCTGCAGGGCATCCTGACGAGGCTGACGGAGCGGCAGCACGAGTCGCCGAAGTCGGCGCGGCGGGCCGGGTGGGTCGCGTCGCTGGTGCGCCGCCGGCAGGCCGACGACGCCTACCTGACCACGGAGGGCCTCGGCTGGCGGGGCGGCGCGGCGCTCGCCTGGGCCGGGATGCGGGGCGTCGTCACGCTCGCCGCGGCCCAGTCGCTGCCGCAGAGCGTCCCGCACCGCTCGCAGCTGATCCTCATCGCGTTCACCGTCGCGATCGTGACACTGCTCGGGCAGGGCGCGACGCTGCCGGTGTTCATCAAGCGGCTGCGCATCGCCGGCACGGACGCCGAGGCCGACCGGCGCGAGCTGGCCCGGCTGATCGGCGAGATCACCGCCGAGGGCGAGGACGTCCTGGACAACCCCGACCTGCGGCAGGCCGGCGGCGCGCCGTTCGACGACGAGGCGCTCGAGGCGGCCCGCCGGGAGAACGCCGCGATCGGCCAGGCCCTCACCCAGCCGCAGAATCCCGAGGAGAGCGACCTCGCGCACCAGCGCCGTGAGCTGCACCGGCTGCTGCTCGAGTCGGCGCAGGCCGTGCTCCTGGACGCGCGCGAGTCCGGCACGTACACCTCCCGCGCCCTCCAGCACGTCCAGCACATGCTCGACACCCAGGTCTCCAACCTGGACCCCGCCGAGGTGCACTGAAACGACGACAGGCCGCCCCGGAAGCGCGGGGCGGCCTTGTCGGGGCTGTGTCGGGGGAACGGTCAGTTGGACGCGACGCCCAGGCCGGCGCTGCCGGCCTCGGGGTTGCCGCCGCCGCCGATGTGGCCCTCGGTGAGCGAGGTGAACGCGGAGTCGAGCTGCTCGCGCAGGGAGTCCAGCGTGGAGAGCTCGGCCTGGTGCGAGGACTCGCTGCCCTCCGCGGCGAAGACGTGGTCCTGCTCGGCGGAGGAGTGGTCGTAGGAGGTGAAGTCCGACTCCTCGTAGTGCGCGCCGCTCGGGTCGGTGTAGGACACCTGGTGGCCCTGGTCGAACGAGGTCGACTCGGCGGCCGCGTGGTCCTGCTCGTACACGTTGAACCTCACAGGGCAAGGTCCTGCTCGCCGCGCTGCCCCCGGCGCGGCTCGACGAGGTCCTCGCCACGCCCAGCCGGTCGGGCATCGAGCCGTGGGTGCGGCACAGCCGCGCCACCCTCGACACCATGCTGCGCGAGGTCAACGCGCGCGGCTTCGCCGTGGCCGACAACGAGCTCGCCCCCGGCATCCGCTCCGTCGCCGTGCCGATCCGCGACGGCCGCGGCGAGGTCCGCGCGGCGATGAACGTGACGGTCAACTCCGCGGAGACCACCACCAAGACGCTGCTGGACCGGCACCTGCCGCACCTGCAGCGGGCGGCCGGCGCGATCAGCTCCGACTGGGCGCTGTGGCAGTCCCGGCCCCAGCTCGACCTGCCCGCCCGCACCTGAGCCGCGGGCCGGGGCTCAGCGGGCGACGCGGCGGAGGCACGCGACGAAGCCCTGGTCCATGCTGACGAGCTCCCAGCCACGGGTCTCCAGGTACTCCACGGCGGTCAGGACCTCGTCGAGCAGGGTGTTCTGGCCGGCGCTGGGGTTGACGGCGGCGCCGATCGCGGTCGAGAACGACATGGAGGGGCCGATGACGATGTACCGGAAGGGGTAGCCGTCCAGGACGGCGCGGCCGGTGGCGATGTCGTTGGCCCGGAAGACCCTGGACGGTCGTGGCGGTGGCGGTGGCTGCACCGCCGCATCATCACACGGCCGGCGGCGCGGCGCCCTCCGGCCGTGTGACGGTGCGGGTTCAGTAGGTCCAGACCTGGTTGGCCGCGCCGGTGCAGGTCCAGATCTGCAGGCGGGTGCCGTTGGCGGAGCTGGGACCGGCCGCGTCGAGGCACTTGCCGGAGCCGGCGTTGACCAGGGTCGACCCGGTGCGGGTCCAGCGCTGTGCCGCGGTGCCGTTGCAGTCGTACAGCTGGACCTTGGTGCCGTTGGCGGTGCCGGCGGCGGTCACGTCCATGCACTTGCCGAGGGCGCGCACGGTGCCGTCCGCCAGGCGGGCCCAGCTCTGGGCGGCGGTGCCGTTGCAGTCGTACAGCTGGACCGCGGTGCCGTTGGCGCTGCTCGCGCCGGCGACGTCGACGCACTTGCCGCCGTAGCCGTGGATCGGGCCGACGGAGCCGGGCGGCGTGGTGGTGGGCGGCGGGGTGGTGCTCCCGACCCAGGCGGTGGCGGCCGCGGCGCCGGTGGCGTCGATGGCGGTGTTGCTCTCCACGGGGCTCGGCACGCTGCTGGGGAAGACGATGAACGTGACCGGGCCGGCGGTGCCGCCGCTGGCGGGGTTCGGGTCGATGCCGAGCGCGACCGCCAGGGCGTAGGAGCCCTCGCCGATGATGTTGCTGGGGCCCTCGTCGGCGAAGACGGCGTAGGCGACCTTGCCGTTGTAGACGACCGCGGCGACGCTGCCGGCGCGGATGCCGTTGGCGGAGTACGTGAAGCGGCTGCTGGGCAGCGGCACGACGAAGTAGCGGGTCACGTCCGAGGTGAAGTACGCGCCGGTCGACGTGGTGAACGAGGTCTGCGCCTGGTACCAGGGGTCGGTCGAGGCGTTGCAGCGGGCGGTGGAGATGCCGTCGCAGTCGATGTCCATGTCGGCGGTCCAGAAGTACGCCGAGCCGTTCTTGCAGATCGCGACGGTCTCCGCGCCGCCGTCGTCGGTCGCGTAGCGGCCGTTGGAGACCTGGCTGCAGGTGGAGGTCTTGGCGAGCAGCTGGGCGGCGGTGGGTCCGGCGGCGAGCGCGGCGGACTGGGTGGTGAGGGCGTAGGCGGCGGTCGCGACCAGGGACAGCGCGACGGACGCGAGCGCCAGGATCGGTCTGCGCATGGCGGGCTCCAGACGACGTCAGGCGGGCGGGGACAACGGACAGGTAACCTGACTAACAGATTTCTGTCAATACGTTGCCCCCGCCCCCGGTCCTGTTCGTCGATCGCCTGGTAGGTCGTGGTCCAGAAGCCGTGGATGAGGTTCGTCGTCCTCAGGTCGACGGCGGGCCGGGACAGGATCCGCTCGCCGCGGTGCATGCCCTGGTCGAGCAGCATCCGGAAGTACGCGTGGTAGTCGTCGACGGTGGAGTTGAGGCCCCCGCCGCCGCCCGGGAACGCCGGCGGCCGGCTGTGGCGCCCGCCGTCGGCCGGGTCCCAGACGTGGAACTCGCCGGTCTGCGGGTCCGGGGCGTACAGGGGAGGCAGCCGGTCGAGATCGCCGGCGGGGACGTGGAAACCGGTGTCCTTCATGCCCAGCGGCTCGAAGACGCGCTCCCGCAGGAAGGCCTCGAACGGCCGGCCGGTCACCCTGGCCACGAGCACGCCGAGCAGGTCGCCGCTGATGTGGTACTGCCGGCGCTCGCCGGGCTGGTGCATCAGCGGCAGCGTGCCGAGGCCGCCTCGACGTGCGTCTCGTCGCCCCGCGCTGGCCCGGGCGGCGGAGTCGCCGTGCGTCGAAGCCTGATCCAGCGGCCGGGCGGCTCGCGCGCACGGGTGTGCCGCGGCGGCCCCGGCGGGCCGGACACCGACGACGACAAATGGCCTCTTGCCAGTCGGCCCGTCCTCGAATAATGATGTAGTCCTTCGGAAGTTCGCCTACATCTCTGCGTATTGTCGGTGTCGTGCCGCCGCCCCACCGCCCGGGCCGCGGCGATGACGCCGTGCGCCCGCGCGCCCGCAAGGCCGGCACCGACACCCCCTCCGAGCTGAGGAATCCCATGAGACGAAGCTTCACCGTCGCCCTGCTCACCGTGCTCACACTCGCGGCGGCGGCCACCCCCGCCGCCGCCCATTCCGCCACACAGCAGTGGAAGTCCCTCGCCTACACGGCCGCGCCGGCCGACAACCCGCTCAAGGGGTTCATGCCGTTCGCCGGCGACTACGAGACGTTCCCGCACAGCATGGAGTGGTTCTACCTGCCGTTGCGCGACGTCATGACCGGACCGGAGCAGTTCCGCTGGGGCGCCTTCGAGCGGCAGCTCGACGCCGTCGCCGGCCGGGGCCACCAGGCCGTGTTCCGGTTCTACCTCGACTACCCGGGCAAGCCGACCGGCATCCCGCAGTACCTGCTCGACGCGGGGCTCGTCACCCGCCCGTACCAGGACTTCGGCAACAACGGCGTCAGCGTCGCGCCCGACTACAGCGACCCGCGGCTCGTCACGGCGCTGGAGAACTTCGTCACCGCGCTCGGCCGCCGGTACGACGGCGACCCCCGCATCGGGTACATCACCCTGGGCCTCATCGGTTTCTGGGGCGAGTGGCACACCTGGCCCTACGACGGCTGGACCCAACCCGAGAACTGGATGCCGGGCACCGACGTGCTGACCCGCATCCTCGGCCGGTACGAGGCGGCCTTCGACAAGACGTTCCTGCTGGCCCGCTACCCCAGCCCGGAGAACAGGCCGCTGAACGTCGGCTACCACGACGACTCGTTCGCGTTCGAGACGCTGCCGCCCACGTCGTGGCACTTCGTGCAGCGCCTCATCGACAACGGTGTCACCGACAAGTGGCGCACCCAGCCCGTCGGCGGCGAGCTGCGTCCGGAGATCCAGTCCTGCCTGTGGGACGAGCCCGTCTCCTGCCCGCAGTACGAGAACTACGCCGAGTCCGTCGCGCAGACCCATGCGTCGTGGCTGATCAATCACGCGGCGTTCACCGGCGGCGGGTTCACCGGCGACAAGTACCAGCGGGCCCTCGCCGGCGCGCGGTCCCTCGGCTACGAGCTGACCGTCACCGGGGCGGCACTGGCCCGCGACCGTGTCACCGTCCGCGTCGAGAACCGCGGTGTCGCACCGTTCTACGCCGACTGGCGGGCCGAGCTGGCCATTGTGGACAGTCGCGGGCGCGTCGAGCGTCGCTGGCACACCGGATGGAGCATGGCCGGCATCCAGCCGGGTCAGGCCGCGACGACGCTGTCCGCGCGCATCGACACCCGCGGCCTGCGCCCCGGCCGCCACACCGTCGTCATGCGGGTGGACAACCCGCTCCGCAACGGGATCCCGCTGCGGTTCGCCAACACCGCACAGAACACCAGCACCGGCTGGCTCACGCTCGGCACCCTCTGACCGCTGAAAGGGAGCACCGCCCATGCGATCCCTGCGTATCCTGGCCGCCGCGGCGACCCTGGTCCTGTCCCTGCTGCCCGCTTCCGCCGCGACCGCGGCACCGGCCGGGCCACCACCCCGGCCCGCCGCCGGGCCCGTGGCCGACACCAGCCTCACCACCCACACGTACACCTACGCCGACGCCCCGCTCGGGCAGCCGCTGAAAGGCTTCGCCCCCTACCTGTTCCCCGGCGACAACCTGTCCACGAAGTACCCCGGCGGCCTCGTCTGGAGCTACTTCGCCCTCAACGAGGTCATGAAGGACCCGGCCAGCTGCGCCGTGTTCGACTGGAGCGTGTTCGAGAAGGCCCTCGACGAGGCCGCCGTCTGGGGCCGCCAGGTCGCGTTCCGCTTCTACGTCGAATACCCCGGCGGCAGCGGCACCCACCCGGGCAACGGCATCCCGCCGTGCCTGAACGGCAAGATGGCCCTGCGCACCAACGGCTTCTGGGGCACCGTCAGCCCCGACTACGACGACCCCGACGTCATCGCCGCGCTCACCAGCTTCATCAACGCGTTCGCCCAGCGCTACGACCGGGCCGGGCCGGGCGGCACCGCCGACCCGCGCATCGGGTTCATGTCGCTCGGCCTCGTCGGGCTGTGGGGCGAGTGGCACACCTGGCCCTACGACCGGGACGCCGCCGACGGCTACCCGGACCTGATGCCGACCGACGCGACGATCCGCACCATCATCGGCGCGTACGACGCGGCGTTCAGCAACATCCAGCTGGAGGTCCGCTACCCCCTCGCCGGCACGGAGACCGCGAACATCGGCTTCCACGACGACTCGTGGCCATACAAGGAATGGCGCGGCGGGCAGCTCAAGGGCATGACCCTGCCGATTTCGATGAACGGCTGGGACGACGCGTTCCTGCAGCTGCAGCTCAACACCGGCACCGAGAACCGGTGGACCACCCAGTCGATCGGCGGCGAGGCCCGGCCCGAGATCCAGGGCAGCCTCTACACCGACTGGCCCAACGGGTCGAACCAGGTCGACGACGTCCTCGCCGCGACCGAGCTCACCCACATCACCTGGATGATCAACCAGACCGGCGCCGGCGGGTACAGCACCAGCGACCCGAAGGTCGCCGCGGGTGTCCGCAAGATGGGCTACAACCTGCACATCCCGCAGGCCAACTTCAACGCCACCGCGGCCGGCACGTTCAAGGTCGGCGTCACGATGCAGAACACCGGCGTCGCGCCGTTCTACTACCCGTGGACGACCGTCATCGGGCTGCGCGACGCCGCCGGCACCATCGTGAAGACCTGGGACACGAGCTGGGACCTGCGGCAGGTGCAGCCGCTGACGATCCGGGCGTTCCCGGACTGGAACGCCGGCGCCGGCTACCTCGACTACGGCCGGCCGGTGAACTTCTCCACCACGCTCAGCACCGCCGGGGTAC
This sequence comes from Dactylosporangium sp. NPDC050588, assembly GCF_040654975.1. Taxonomy (NCBI): domain Bacteria; kingdom Bacillati; phylum Actinomycetota; class Actinomycetes; order Micromonosporales; family Micromonosporaceae; genus Dactylosporangium; species Dactylosporangium sp. NPDC050588. The sequence continues at coordinate 102,865 of NZ_JBFAJA010000021.1, forward strand.
CGGCCGGGTCGTACAGCCTGGTGCTGAAGGTCCGCAACCCGCTGGAGACGGTCACGCCGGCCGTGCTGCGGGCCCGCCCCGCCGCCAGCCGCCTCACCGACTGGGTCATCGACCAGTGGCGGCCCGCGCTGCCGCTGTCCTTCGCCAACGCCAACCAGGGCACCGACGGGTGGGTGAACCTCGGCGCCGTCTCCACGTCCGGCACCTGCACCGGTGACTGTGTCGCGCCGTCGGTACCGGCGGGGCTGGCGGTCACGGGCGTGACCTCGTCGAGCGTGGGACTGTCCTGGGCAGGTGGACCGGCGGCAACTGCTTCCTCGACGGCGGCGGCTCCGGCGTCGTCACCGGCGGGGCGCTGAGCCTGCGGTACGACAACTGCGGCTGGTTCGGCTCCGACGTCGGCGTCGACCTCAGCAACCGCACCTACCTGGTGATCCGGGTCAAGGGCGCGGCCGGCGGCGAGCAGACCCACTTCAACCTGGGCCTCGGCGGCACCACGAAGGTGTTCGCCGACTACACCCTCGACGGCGGCGCCCACCCCACCCTCACCACGTCCTACCAGGACATCCGGATCCCGCTGGTGGCCAACGGGATCAGCCGGAACTCGCCGTCGCAGCTGACGATGGGCTTCTGGTACGGCGGCAGCTCCACCATCACCATCGACAGCATCAGCTTCGTCTGACGCGGTCCGCCCGGCCGGGGCCCTGCGCTCCGGCCGGGCGCCGCTGCGGTACCGTGCGCGCGTGTTCATCCACTCCGTGTACTTCACGCTGCGGCCCGACCTCACGCCGGCCGAGCACGACACGTTCCTCGCCGGCGCCCGCAGCCTCCTGACCATCGGCTCGGTCCTCGGCGGCCACCTCGGCCGGCCCGCCGGCACCGACCGCCCGGTCATCGACCGCGCCTACTCGTACGGCCTCGTGCTCACCTTCGCCGACGAGGCGGCGCACGACGCCTACCAGGCCGACCCGGTGCACGACGCGTTCCGCACCGGGTGCGGCGCGCTGTGGTCGGCGGTGCGCATCTTCGACGTCGATGCCGCCTAGCTCGTCGTCATCACCCCGTGGACCGCGGTGACGGGGACCGGGCCGGCGCAGCGCGAGTCGTTGGACCGGGTCCGGTTGTCACCCATGAGGAACAGGGCATCCGCGGGCACCTTCACCGGCCCGAACCGGCGCGGCTCGCACGACTGCGGCTCCGGCGGCACGTCCAGCGGCGCGTTCTCGACCACGTATGGCTCGTCCAGCGGCTGCCCGTCGACCGTCACCTTGCCGGCCGCGTCGCAGCAGGCGACCGTCTCGCCACCGACGGCAACGACCCGCTTCAGCAGCGGCGTCGTGGTGTTGACCCAGCCGGCGAGGTCGCCGCGGAACAGCACGACGTCGCCGCGCTTCGGCGTGTACCCCTTCGCGACCTTCCGCACGGTGATGACCTGGCCGGCCTTGACCGCCGGCTCCATGCTGACCCCACCCTGCGTGAACTGCTCGGTCTCGTCCGCGGGCGCCCCACCGCAACCGGCGAGCGCGAGGACGACCACCAACGGCCACACCCTTCTCATCCAGCCGATCCTGCCAGATCCGTGGGCGCCCGTGCGGCCCGCCGGACCTGTCCATCGGCTGCCGGGTCCCTGCCGGTCGCGGCGGTCAGGGGCCGCCCGGGGTGACGAGGCCATGCTCGTAGGCGTGGACGACTGCCTGCACGCGGTCGCGCAGGTCGAGCTTCGTCAGCACCCGGCTCACGTGCGTCTTGACGGTCGCCTCCGACAGGTGCAGCGCGGCGGCGATCTCGGCGTTGCTCAGCCCCCGCGCGACCAGCTGCAGCACCTCCAGCTCCCGCTCGGTGAGCCGGTCGGCGGCGAGGGCGGCCGCCGTGCCGGCCGGCGGGACGCGCAGGAACCGGTCGATGAGCCGCCGGGTGACGGCCGGGGCGAGCAGCGCGTCGCCGGCCGCGACGGTCCTGACCGCCTCCGCGAGCTGGCCCGGTGGCGCGTCCTTGAGCAGGAAGCCGGCCGCGCCGGCGCGCAGCGCCTCGTACACGTAGCCGTCGAGGTCGAACGTGGTGAGCACCAGCACCCGCGGCCCGTCCTGCCGCTGGCGGATGCGGCGGGTCGCCTCGATGCCGTCCATCACCGGCATGCGGATGTCCATCATGACCACGTCGGGGGCGAGGGCACCGGCGAGCCGGACCGCCTCCGCGCCGTCGGTCGCCTCACCGACGACCGTCAGGTCCGGCTGCGCGCCGAGCATCGCCGACAGTCCGGACCGGATCAGGGCGTGGTCGTCCGCGACGAGCACCGTGATCACGCGGACCCCCTCGGCAGCCGCGCCTCGACCCCTCCGCCGTCGGGGCCGGCGGTGACCGTCCCCGTGTCCGTGACGAGCACTGCGTTCACGCGGACCCCCTCGGCAGCCGCGCCTCGACCCCTTCGCCGTCGGGGCCGGTGGTGACCGTCCCCCTGTCCGTGACGAGCACTGCGTTCACGCGGACCCCCTCGGCAGGCGTGCCTCGACCGCGAACCCTTCGCCGTCGGGGCCGGCGGTGACCGTCCCCCCGTAGAGCCGGGCGCGCTCCCGCATGCCGATCAGCCCTCTTCCGCTGCCCGGTGGACCCTGACGGTGGTCCGGCGCCGGGGCGGCGTTGCGGACCGCGACGTCGATCCAGCGGGCGGTGTAGCCGATGTGGACGGTGGTGGCGGCGGGCCCGGCATGCCGCCGGACGTTGGTGAGCGCCTCCTGCACGATCCGGAACCCGGCCAGGTCGAGGCCCGGCGCGACGTCGCCGCGCTCGCCGCCGACCGCCAGCGTGACCGGCAGGCCGGCGGCGCGGACCTCGTCCACCAGGTCGGCGACCCGCTCGAGGGTCGGCTGCGGAGCCAGCGCCGAGGCGTCGTCGGCGGCGTCGTCGCGCTGGACGTCGAGGACGTGCCGCATCTCCGTCAGCGCCTCCCGGGCGGTCCTGCGGGCGGCGGCCACGTGGCGGCGCGCCAGGTCGGGGTCGATGGCCATGAGCTCCTCGGCGGCGCCCGCCTGCACCGCCACGATCGACAGCGAGTGGGCGACGACGTCGTGCAGCTCGCGGGCGATCCGCTCCCGCTCGGCGGCGACGGCCTCGGCGGCCCGGCTCCTGGCCTCGCTCCGGGCGGCCTCCGCCTCCGCGGTCCGCGCCTCCGCCTCGCGGCGGGCGGTCTCGGCATCCTCGGCCCGGGCCCTGGCTTCGCGGCGGGCGGTGTCGGCGTCTTCGGCCCGGGCCCTGGCCTCCCGGTGCGCGGTGGCGGCCTGGGCGGCGCGGAGGCGGACGAGCCAGCCGCCGGTCCACGCGCCGGCGATGAAGAACGCGAGGATGAACAGCTGCCCCGGGGTGTCGGTCTCGTAGTAGCCGAGCGGGTACAGCGACAGCATCGCCACCAGCGTGACGACGCCACCCGCGACGGCGACGACGGGCCGGCGCGCGTGCAGGGCCGCGGAGAACACCGCGACGAGCATGCTCGGAAACGGGAACGTGCTCTCCTCCACCCCCGGCACCGCGAACACCCGCACCATGAGCACCGCGACGAGCGCCACCACGACCGCCGTCGGCGCGCGGCGGCGCACGAGCAGCGGCAGCGTCACCCCGGCGGCGAACAGCGCCCGCTGCCACCACGCGCCCGGCCCGGCCGCGGTCGCCGCCTCCAGCAACGCCCAGGCGAACAGCACGGCGGTGAGGGTGACGTCGGCGCGCGTCGGCCGGCGGGGCACCCGCGCGAGTGTGGTGAGCGCGTCCACACCGACGAGCCTAGGCCCCGCCACGGTGTGCCCGCGTCATCCCGCGGTCGCACGCGCGTCAGCCTTCAGGTGTACCGGGGTCGCGACGCCGGACTGGTCGGGTCGGCACCTCGCGGCCGACGTGCCGGGACCCGCGCCGTCCGTACCGTCTGCGCCATGACCACGACAACCACAGTCGCCACCGATACGTCATCCGCCCGCGTCGCCGGCTACGCCGCCGTCCTCGGGGCGATCACCTCCGCCGTCGCCGGCGCCATCCAGGTCGTCCGCGTCGACGACGGCAACCCGAAGGTCGGCCTGTCCGAACACGTCGTCCTCACGCTCGTCGCGCTGTCGCTGATGCTGTGGCTGCCGGCGTACGTGCGCCTCGGCCGGACGTCGAGCCGGCTCGGCCTCGTCGGCGGCTACCTCGCCGTCGCCGGCGCCGCGATCCTGGCCGCCGGCATGACGTCGACGAACCTGCACGGCGAGGACTACTCCTGGTTCCCGGTCGTGGCCGCCCCCGCGAACCTGGCCTGGCTGGCGGGCTCGGTGCTGCTCGCGGTCGCCACCTGGCGCGCCGGGACCCTGCCCCGCACCCTTGCCGCCGGCCTCGCCGTGGTGTGGCTCACCTCGATCATCCTGTCCCAGGCCGGCGGCAGCCTCGTGGCCGGCGCGATCTTCGCCGTCGTCGGGATCCTCGTGGCGCGCGGCCCCCGGCCGTAGTTGCACGTGAATTGCAAGGAGGGCCCGGTACGGTCCGGCGCATGCCGTTCAAGACCCACCGACGCCCGGTGTTCCCGGTCGACAGCCCGGCCGACGTCACAGCGTTGGTCGAGCTGCTCGGCCCGGCCGCCACCGACAGGGAGCTCCGCAGCACCCTCTACGACCACTTCGACTATGTGGCGGGTACTCACCCTGAGTGGTTCCGCCCACATCAGGAGCGGGTCATCCTGGAACTGCTCAGCGGCTTCTCGGTCCCGTTCAGCGCGATGTGCGTGTTGCTCCGCGGCGCCCCGGACCACTGCGTGGAGCACCTGGCCGCCCGTCCCGCACGGTATGTGCTCGAAGTGCTCGCGGCCATCGGCACCGAAGCGGCACTCACCGTGGCGGCCGACCTCGCCCGCGGCCAGCACGGCGCGAGCGACCTGGAGTACGTCGGCTTCTGGACCCCGCCGGCGGGCCCGCTCCAGCAACGGTTCTCGTCGCACCAGCTGGCCGTGGAGCGCCGGCCGGTGGCCGACCTGGCCGAGCTGCTGGCCGCGGAGCACCCGGTCGGCCTGCCGCTGGACCGGGTCGTCCGGGACCCGGCGACCACCCCGGTCAACTGGCACTACCTGTCCCTGCGCGCCGCCGCCCTCCCCGGCGTGCCGGCGTGGCCGGCCGAGCACCTGCACCTGGTCGATACGAGCCTCAGCTGGGGCGTCACCGGCGCCGTCGGCGAGGACGGCCGCTGGCACGACGAGTCCGTGGAGGCCGGCACGCCGGACGACGAGGACGACCGCGACAACGACGGGCCGGACGGCCGCGCCATGGTCGTGCTCCGCCCCTACGACGACACCCTGACCTACTGCAACGGTCACATCATGTCGACACCGGACGTGTTCGGCACCGTCGGCGGCCCACCCATCGGCGTCTACTCGAACCCGTCGTGCCGCTCCTGCCACCGGCTCATGTTCCACGTCGCCACGGTGACCAACCACCTCCGCGGCGACGGCGACGGCTTCCGCAGCCTGTACATCTGCGAAACCTGCCACCTGACGACGTCCGCCGCCTCGAACTGGAACTGACCCCTCACCCCGTCTCCCGCAGCACCAGGTCGAGCAGCTCCGCGATGCCGGCCTCGTCGATCACGGTCGCCCTCCCCTGCTCGTGTTGCAGGAGCGCCTGGTGTACCGCGGTGAGCGCGGGCCGACGTCCGAGCGCCCACCGCGCCGCCTGCGCCTTGGAGCGGTGCTCGTGCTCCACCGCGAACTGCCAGATCCGGCACGCGGTGAGCACCATGAAGGCGGCGTGCTCGGTGTCGTCCGTGAGCGACCGCCACACCTCCAACCAGTGCCGGCCACGATCGACCACCCACTCGGCCGGCACCGGTGCGAGCACGTCCCGCGCCGCGGCCCCGGCGAGCGCCCGCCCACCGTCCCGCGCCATGGACAGCTCCGCGAGCAGGTCCGGGTACGCGCCGCCCGCCCGCTCGACCTCGACCTCCCCTTGCCCGTACCGCCCGACGTGCAGCTCCAGCGCAGGCTCCCGCCCCGGCGCCGCGGCCACCGCGGCCGTCACCACGTGCAGGTCGATCCCCGACGCGCTGCCCATGCCGGCGTCCCTGACCACCCGCTCGACGCCCTCCGCCTCCGCATCGGTAAGGCTCCTGCCGACGACCACGAGCAGGTCGATGTCGCTGCGGCCCGGCCGGAACCCACCGGCGGCAAGGGACCCGTGCAGCAGCACCGACCTCACGGATTCCCCGACCGCATCACAGACGGCCCGGGCAATCAGCCCGGCCGCGGCCTGCGCATCTCCGATCTTCACCTGACGACGGTCAGTCGAGGCAGAACTCGTTGCCTTCGATGTCCTGCATGACGAGGCAGGACTCGTTCACGCCGTCGGCGAGCAGGAGGTCGCCGCGGACGGCGCCGAGGGGGAGGAGGCGGGCGCATTCGGCTTCGAGGGCGGCCAGGCGGGCCTCGCCGACGAGGCCGGTGCCGACGCGCACGTCCAGGTGGACGCGGTTCTTGACGACCTTGCCTTCGGGGACGCGCTGGAAGAACAGGCGGGGGCCGACGCCGGTGGGGTCGGAGCACGACGCCCACGCCGGGTCCTTCTGGTCGGGGGGCAGGACGTAGCCCAGCACCTGGGACCAGAAGAGCGCGACGCGCTGCGGGTCCGCGCAGTCGAAGGTGACCTGGAACTGTTTGACCGACGTCATCGCACCACCCTATCGGTACTTGAGCTCAAGTGCGGTTGAGCTCATAGTCTCCGCGGCATGACCTACGTGATCGCGTTGCCGTGTGTGGACCTGATGGACAAGGCGTGCCTCGACGAGTGCCCGGTCGAGTGCATCTACGAGGGCGACCGGATGCTGTACGTCCAGCCGGACGAGTGCATCGACTGCGGCGCGTGCGAGCCGGTCTGCCCGGTCGAGGCCATCTTCTACGAGGACGACCTGCCCGCCGAGTGGAGCCAGTTCACCGCCGTCAACGCCGGGTTCTTCGCCGGGGTCGGCTCGCCGGGCGGGGCCTCGCGGGTGGACCGCATCCCGGGCGACCACGCGTTCGTGGCGGCCCTGCCGCCGCAGGTGCACGACGAGGCCCTGGCCTGAGTCTGGCCTGAGTCAGGCCGGCTCGTCGAGGCGGACCGGGCCCTGGCCGCGTGTGCCGAGCCGGTCGTCCGGGTTGAGCAGGTCGCACGACCGCATGGAGAGGCAGCCGCAGCCGATGCAGGCGGTGAGCTGGCGTTCGAGGTTGACGATGTACCGGCGGCGGTCCTCGAGCTCGCGCTTCCACACCCGGGACACCCGCACCCAGTCCCGGTGGCTCGGCGCCTCGTCGGCGGGCAGGGTGGTGAAGATCTGCGCGACGTCGGCGAGCGGGATGCCGAGCCGCCGGGCCGCGAGGATGAGCGAGATCCGGCGCAGCATGTGCCGCCGGTACAGCCGCTGGTTGCCACGGTTGCGCTCGGCCGTGATGAGGCCCTCGGCCTCGTAGAACCGCAGGGCGGACGCGGCCACCCCCGTCCGGGCGGTGACCTCACCGACGGTCAGCAGGTCCTTCGGTTGCGCGCTCGATGACACCAGTGGACCGTAGGACCTCAACCTAGGTTGAGATCAAGGGGAAGTTCAGGACCATGGTGAGGCCACCCCTGGGGTGGGCTCCGGGGTCAGGGTGCCGCCCATCGCCGAGGCCAGGCCGCGGGACAGTGCGAGGCCCAGGCCGACGCCTGCGGTGTTGTCGCGGTCGCCGAGGCGCTGGAAAGGCTGGAACACTCGGTCGTGGTCCTCGGCGGGGATGCCGGGGCCGTGGTCGACGACGCGGATCTCCACCCGCCCGGGCGTGGGTGCCGGCGGTGATCGTCGACGACGACCACCTCGGGCCGGCGGGCCAGGACCGCGTCGAGGTCCAGCTCGGTGAACCCGGCGCCGCGGTGCCGCACCTCCCGGCGTGGCAGCACCTCGAGGCCGTCGAGCAGGCCGGCGGTGCGCGGCCGGCCGTGGGTCGCGGCGACGCCGACGACGACGTCGGTGCCGCGGTCCTGGCGGCGGTGCGCCTCCTCCAGCATCCGGAACGTCTTCCCGACGCCGGGTGCGGCGCGGAGGTAAACCCGCAGCAGCCCACGCGTCACGGTCACCGCCTTCACGAAGCGCAGCCCCGGTTCCCCTGTCTACCAGCCTTCCGGTCGCGCCGGACCGATTCCTTCCGGGGGTGCCGGCGGTCAGTACGGTATGGACACGATGCGCACCTGGCTCTACCGGATCGCCACGAATGTCGTCCTGACGGTGCTCGAGGCCCGCGACCGCCGCCCGCTCACGCTCGGCCTCGGCCCGGACGACCTCGGTCCGTGGATCGACCCGTTCCCGACGGACCCGGCCGACCTGGTGACCAGCCGGGAGAGCGTCCGGCTCGCGTTCGTGGCCGGCCTGCAGCACCTCGCCCGCGCCAGCGTGCCGTCCTGCTGCTGCGGGAGGTGCTGTCCTTCTCCGCGACCGAGACCGCCGAGGCCCTGGACACGGGCGCTCCCGGCGACTGGCGGATGACCCCGACCGAGTCCAACGCGCCGCCCGCCGTCCTCGCCTGGTGCCGCGGCGAACTCTTCGGCCTGGCCGTCCTCACGGTCACCGAGGCGGGCATCACCGGGATCACGCTCTTCGGCGACCCCACCGTGGCGGACAGGTTCTCGTAGCTGTGCCGCCGCGACGGTCAGAGCTCCAGCCGGTAGCCGAGGCCCGGGTGGGTGAGGAGGTGGCGGGGGTTGGCGGGGTCGGGCTCGAGCTTGCGGCGGAGGTTGGCGAAGTGGACCCGCAGGTAGTTCGTCTCCGTCTCGTACCGGGGACCCCAGACCTCGCGGAGGAGACGGCGGTGCTCGACGAGGGTGCCGGGCGTGCGGGCAAGGACCTCCAGGAGGTGCCACTCGGTCGGGGTGAGGTGGACGTCGCCGGTGGGGAGGGTGGCGCGCTTGGCGGTCAGGTCGAGGACGAAGGCGTCGGTCCGCACGACCGTCGTCGCCGTCTCCGCCGGGGGTGTGCCGCGGCGGAGGGCGGCCCGGATGCGGGCGAGGAACTCGTCGATGCCGAAGGGCTTGGTGACGTAGTCGTCGGCGCCGGCGTCGAGGGCGGCCACCTTGGCGGGCTCGGAGTGGCGGGCCGACAGCACGACGATGGGCACGTCGCTCCAGGCTCGCAGGCCCTTCACCACCTCGATGCCGTCGAGGTCGGGCAGGCCGAGGTCGACGATGACGAGGTCGGGGCGGTGGTTGCCGGCCGAGATGAGGCCGGCGGTCGCGGTGCCGGCGGTGTCCACCTGGTAGCCGCGGGCGGTGAGGTTGATCCGCAGCGCGCGCAGCAGCGGCTCGTCGTCGTCGACGATGAGGATCCGGCTCACCGCAGTATTGTCGCTCACCGCGCGTGACGGAGCGTCGCCGCGTCGCGGGCCGAGCGGGCGACCGTTGCGGGACCTCCGTCACACCGTGGCGGGCGCCCAGTGGTCGAGCGGAACCGGCAAGATGGACGCGTGGAGCAGCGGGTCACGGAGCAGGCGGAGAAGCTCGGCACGATCGTGTCCATCTGGGCGCACCCCGACGACGAGACATATGGTGCCGGGGGCATCATGGCGGCCGCCATCGCCAACGGGCAGCGGGTCGTGTGCGTCAGCGCCACCGCCGGCGAGCTCGGCACCGACGACCCGGTCGCGTGGCCGCCGGAGCGGCTCGGCCGCACCCGTCGCTGGGAGGCCGCCGCCGCGATGGCCGTGCTCGGCGTCACCGACCACCGGTTCCTCGGCTATCCGGACGGCGGGCTGGCGGCCATGGACCCGGCCGAGCCGGTCGAGCGGATCGCGGCGCTGCTGGCCGACGTCGCCCCCGATACGGTGCTGACGTTCGGGCCGGACGGCGGCACGTTCCACCCAGACCATCAGACGATCTCCGCGTGGGTCGGCGCCGCCTGGGAGCGGGCGGGCCGGCCCGGGCGGCTCCTGCACGCCGCCATGACCCAGGAGCACCTGGCCACCTGGAGCGAGCGGTACGAGCAGTGGCAGGTCTTCATGACCGACGAGCGACCGGTCGGCGTCGCGGAGGAGGAGCTGGCGCTGCGCGTACACCTGACGGGAGCGGACCTCGACCGGAAGATCGCGGCGCTGCTCGCCATGCACACCCAGGTGGCGCCGGCCGTCGCACTGCTGGGCATGGAGGAGTACCGCGCGCTGAACGACGAAGAGGCGTTCGTCGAGGCCCGGTGAAGATCTCCCTGACCGGGCCGGACAGTCACCGGCTGGAGCGCCGGCCCGGCGTCGGCGTCGTCGTCATCGGGCCCGAGGGCGGCACGCCACGCCCGGACCTGGTCGTCGCGCCCGGCGACGCGGTCGACTGGTCGGTGTTCGACCCGTTCACCGTCCCGGCCGGGTACCCGTGGCCGCCCCGGATCGTCTACGACGGCGACGACACCGGCTTCTTCCGCTGGGCCGGGCGCCGGCCGATCGAGACCTTCGACTGGCGGCCGCGCGCGGCGCACACCGTCGACGCCGCCGCGGCGGACATCGGCACGCTCGGCATCACCCTGCGCGACGCGCCGCTGCGCCTGACGCTGCCGGCGGGGTGTGGGCACCTCATGATCACCGGTGACCCGCACCTGCTGGTCCCGGCCCTCGCCGCGGGTGCCGCCTGCCCCGGGCTGTCCTTCGCCCCGGACACCCGGCCAGGGCCGGCCGGGCCGCCGCTGCGGCTGCCGGACCTGCCCGCGCTCGCCGGCGCGCACTCGGTCAGGGTCACCGTGCCGCCGCTGCGGCAGCCGTTCGACTGCGCGAGCCTGCTGCAGTTCCCGGAGCTGCGCACCCTGACGCTCCGCGGGGGACTGGCCAATGTGGACGCGCTCGGTGGGCTGCGCCGGCTGACCGCGCTGCACCTGCAGCTGTGCCCCGACCTCACCGGCCTGCCCGCGGTGGACACCTGGCCGGACCTGACCCGCCTGTTCGCGTCCGATGTGGACGCCGTGGTGGGGAAGCGGCTGCGCGGGCACGGCACCGTCACCAGGCTGCGCAGGCCCGAATGGTTCGCCGCCGGGCACGGCCTGCCGTTCGCGGGCTGGCCGTCGCGCACCGGGAAGGCGGCGACGGCGGCGTACCGCGCGGCAGAGGATGCGATCGGGGCGGCCACGACGCGACAGGACGTGGAGGCGGCGGTGCGCGGGTTCGTCGGCGCGGTGAACGCGCTGCCCGGCATCGAGACGACGGAGCGCGAGGACGCCGGCGAGGCCGTCCACCGGTTGACCGCCGCCACCCCGTGCGGGGACCTCACCGAGGCGGCGGCCCGCTGGTTCGACGAGGCCCGCGACTTCTGAACGGGTCGACGACCACCGCCTCGATGTCGCGGGCGCACCGCAGCAGCGCCTCCGGCGGGCACCGGTGGGTGTCACTGCCGCAGGCTGCCGACCGCGTCGGCGAACCCGGGCCGGAAGCGGTTGCTGACGACGACCTGCACGACGGCGGTGTCCGCGCCGGTGAGGCGGGCGGTGGCGACGGCGTACGCGGCGAGGATGATCGGCCCGGACGCCACCCTGGTCCGCGCGGAGAGCCGCCGGACCGCGAGGGCGAGGGCCGGCGACACGCACACGATCTCCCGGAAGCGCGGGCCGTCCGGGGGCGTGGACGGCACCGGTGCGGGCGGGACCCGCAGGAGTTGGCGCTGCCAGTACCGCAGCGACTTCCCGCTCTGCCGCAGCGCCTCCGGCGCCCGTTGCCGGCGGGCGAGATCGAGCGGCTGCGTGCCCTCGGCGGGCGCGGTCGCGGACGATCGCGTTGATGCCGAACCCGTCGACGACCACGTGGTAGTACATGACGACCACGTGCGTGAGCGTCCCGCCGGAGCGCACCACGGCCATCCGCACCGGCCGGTGCGCCGCATGAGGTCCCACACGTCGCGCTGGCCCCCAGGTCAGCTCCTCGGCGCCCGCTCCGTCGCCCTGGAACGCGACGGCGTGGCTCGTCACTGTCTCCACGCGCAGAGCGCGTGCACCCCGGTGCGGCTCGACGGTGACGAGCTCCTGCCGGCCTTCCCGCGTACGGCGGAAGTTGCGCCCCCGCCCGGCGAACCCGTGCCGCTTGAGCACGGGGACGATGTCGCGGGCGAGCAGCTCGGAGATGACGGCCTTCGCCGTCCGGTCCACGGTGGAGCCGCTCACGACGACGGTGGTGCGGTGCTGGCGCGCACGACGAGCCTGGTGGCGAGCTCCACGCGGGCGGGCTCGACCGGCTCGCCGACCGCCAGCTGCAGCACCATGCGCGCGGCGGTCGCGCCCATCTCCGCGAACGGCTGGCGCACCGTCGTCATCGGCGGCCCGCACCAGCGGGTCACCTCGATGTCGTCGAAGCCGACGACGCTGACGTCGTCGGGGATGCGGACGCCGAGCAGGCGGGCGGCCTCGTAGACGCCGAGGGCCTGCAGGTCGTCGCCGCACAGGATCGCGGTCGGCGGGTGCTTCAGCGACAGCAGCTGCCGGCCGAGCAGGACGCCGTCGTCGAAGTCGAACCGGCCGTGCCGCACCAGGGCCGGGTCGAGCGGGGCGCCGGCGGCGTCGAGGGCGCCCCGGCTGGCCTCGAGGCGGGCCCGGGCGCACAGGTACTCCATCGGGCCGGTGATCACGCCGACCCGCCGGTGGCCGAGGTCGAGCAGGTGCCGGGTCGCGGCGATGCCGCCGCTCCAGTTCGTCGCGCCGACCGACGGGATCGGGTGCATCGGCTCGCCGGTCGGATCGAGCACCACCATCGGCACGCCGCCGGCGGCGAGCTGCTCGTACTGGCGGGCCCGGAACGCCGAGTTGACCGCGATGACGCCGGTGGGGCGGCGGGCGAGGAGCCGGTCGGCGGTGCGGCGCCCGCCGGGCGAGGGCCCCTGCAGGTCGGTGAAGCCGACGGCGAGGCCCCGGTCACGGACGACCTGCTCGACGCCGCGCAGGATCTCCATCGCCAGGTGGCTCTCCAGGCCGTAGAACGCGACCTCGACGCTCGGCGTCGCGGCCGCGCCGCCGTGCTGCTCGCCGCGCCGGTAGCCGTGCTCACGCAGCAGCGCCTCGACCCGGTCGCGGGTCTCCACGGCGATGCCGGACCGACCGTTCAGAACTTTCGAAACCGTCGGCGGCGACACCCCGGCGAGCCGGGCGATGGTCGCCACGGTGACCTCGCCGCGGCGCCGGCGGCCGCCGGGGGCTGGCGCGCTCGCGGAGTCCACGGCGCCAGTCTATGGCCGCTAGGGCCGCTGTCGTTCGACGGACATGGAAACATTTCCAGGCGGCGCGGTGCTGGACCGCACGACGAGCGGGGTGGCCAGCTCCAGGCGGGTCGAGTCCAGGGTCTCGCCGGCGGCGAGGGACAGCAGCATCCGGGTCGCCAGGCCGGCCATCTCGGTCAGCGGCTGCCGCACGGTGGTCAGCGGCGGGATCGACCAGCGGGCCTGCTCCAGGTCGTCGAACCCGACGACGCTCAGGTCATCCGGGACGCGCAGGCCGCGCCCGTGCAGGGCCTCGTAGGCGCCGCGGGCCATCTCGTCGGCGCACGCGAAGATCGCGGTCGGCGGCTCCGGGAGGTCCAGCAGGGCGAGGGTCTCCCGGTGGCCGGTCGGGCTGGTGAAGTCGCCGGTGCGCTCGTAGCCGGCGGGGACGTCGAGGCCGGCGGCGTGCATCGCCGCCCGGTAGCCGTCGACGCGGGCGCGGGCGCACAGCACGTCGCCGGGGCCGCCGATGACGGCGATCCGCCGGTGGCCGAGGCCGATCAGGTGCTCGGTGGCGGTGAGCGCGCCGGTCCAGTTGGTGGCGCCGACCGACGGGACGCTCGGGTCCGGCTGCCCCGCCGGGTCGACGACGACGACGGGGATGCCGAGGTCGGCGAGGCGCTCGCGCTGGTCGGCGGCGAGCTCCGACAGCACGAGCAGGACCCCGTCGGAGCGGCGCGCGGCGAGGTGCTCCAGCCAGCGGCGGTCGGGCGCGGTGCGGGTGCGCCCGTGCACGGCGGAGACCACGACGCCGGTGCCGGCGCGGTGCGCGACCTCCTCGACGCCGGCGAGGATCTGCATCGCCCACGGGCTGCCGAGGTCGACGAAGACGACGTCGATGAGGCCGGCGGTGCGGGCCGGCGGCGTGCGGCGGGGCAGGTAGCTGCGGGCGCGCAGCAGCGCCTCGACCCGCTCCCGGGTCGCCGGGGCGACGTCGCGCCGGCCGTTGAGCACCTTCGACACGGTGGGGACGGACACCCCGGCCTCGGCCGCGATCTCCGACATGGTGGCCCTGCTGTGCGGCGGCCTGGGGGTCGGCCTAGGGGTAGGCATAGCCCGCGAGTCTACGCCGAAAGTTTCGAGGGCAGCCAGTCCAGCTGGCGCCGCACGTGGACCGCGTCGCCGCCCTCGTGGCCGTTGTACGGGTAGGCGTGCATCACGCGGTCGGCGCACCCGTACGCGTTGTACGCGGCGAACACGGTGCTCGGCGGGCACACGGTGTCGCGCAGGCCGGCGCCGAAGTGGCCGGGCGCCTTCGCGCGCCGGGCGAAGCTGACACCGTCCACGTAGGACAGCGTGCGCCAGACCCGCTCCTCGATGCCGCGGTGCACCGCCAGGTGCTGGGCGATCTCCCCGTAGGGCGAGGCGTCGGTCAGCGCGACCGCCCGCTGGAAGTGGCACAGGAACGGCGCGGTCGCCAGCAGCGCCGCGACGTCGGGCACGAGCCCCGCGACGGCGAGGGCGAGCCCGCCGCCCTGGCTGTTGCCGGCGACCGCGACCCGCGCCGGGTCGACGCCCGGCAGCGCCCGGACGGTGTCGACGGCCCGGACGGCGTCGGTGACCAGCCGCCGGTAGTAGTAGTCGTGCGGCGCCAGGATCCCCTCGGTGACCGGCCGGTACCCGCCGGCGTGCGGGTCGGGGGTCGCGCCGCCGTTGCCGTACAGGTCGCCCTGCCCGCGGTTGTCCATCAGCAGGTGCGCGTAGCCGGCCGTGACCCAGGTGAGGCGCTCGTGCGGCAGGCCGCGGCCGCGCCCGTAGCCGGCGAACTCCACCACGGCGGGCAGCCCCGCGGGCGCCCCTGAGGACACCCCAGAGGACACCCCAGAGGGCCGGCTGAACCAGGCGCGGACCGGGTCGCCGCCGAAGCCGGCGAAGGTCACGTCCCAGGTGTCGACGAGCCGCAGCCCGGTGGCCACCCGGTCGGCGGCGAGGACCGGCGGCACGGCCCGCGCGTCGCCGAGCGTCGCGGCCCAGAACGCGTCGAAGTCCGCGGGTTCGGCCACCGCGGGGGCGAACCGCAGCAGCTCGGGCAGTGGGAGGTCGAACTGCGGCATGGGTCTCCTCGACCGAAATTTTCCAGGACGGTCCATACATTGACCAGGGACAGTGTGCGCAGGTCATGCCGCCTAGATCGAGTCCTTGACAGGGCGTAGTGATGAATCTACATTACCCGATGCCTTCCGAATGTTTGCCGAAACTTTCGACCGTGGAGGGAGGGGCATGAGACGTCGCACCTGGCGCTCCGCGCTGCGCCGCGACTGGCAGCTGTACTCCCTCGCTGTGCTGCCGCTGCTGTTCTTCGTCGTCTTCCGGTACCTGCCGATGGCCGGCAACGTCATCGCGTTCCGGCGGTTCCGCCCCGGCGGTGACCTCTTCGGCGACACCTGGGTCGGCCTGCGCTACTTCAGGATGTTCTGGCAGGACCCGACGTTCTGGCACGTCTTCACCAACACGCTGGTCCTCGGCGGCCTGACCCTGCTGTTCGTCTTCCCGCTGCCGATCGTGCTCGCGCTGCTGCTCAACGAGGTCCGCACCCGCTGGCTCAAGCGCTTCGTGCAGACCGTGTCCTACCTGCCGCACTTCCTGTCGATCGTGGTCGTGGCCGGCATCGTCTTCCAGCTGCTCGCCCTGGACGGCGTGGTCAACGCGGGCCTGCGGGCCGTCGGTGCCGACGCCGTGCCGTTCCTGCAGCGGCCCGGCTGGTTCCGCACCATCTACATCTCCTCCGAGGTGTGGCAGACCGTCGGCTGGGGCACGATCCTGTACCTCGCCGCGCTCACGACCATCGACCACGAGCTCTACGAAGCGGCCCGGATCGACGGCGCCAGCCGGTGGCGGCAGACGTGGCACGTGACGCTGCCCGGCATCCGCCCGACGATGGTGACCCTGCTGATCCTCAACGTCGGCACGTTCCTGTCGGTCGGGTTCGAGAAGGTCCTGCTGCTGTACAACCCGCTGACGTTCCCGACCGCCGACGTCATCTCCACCTACCTGTACCGGGTCGGCGTGGTCTCCGGCAGCTTCAGCTACGCCGCCGCGATCGGCCTCTTCGAGTCGGTGATCGGCCTGACCCTCGTCCTCACGGCGAACTTCGTGTCGAAGCGGACGGTCGGAGCGGGGCTGTGGTGAGGCGCGCCGTCATCGGGCTGGTCCTCACCGCCGTCGTGGTCCTGACGCTGTACCCGTTCTGCAACGTCATCGCCCGCTCGTTCAGCGAGGAGCAGGCGATCCAGGCCGGCGAGGTCAACCTGCTGCCACGCGGCTTCAACACGACCACCTACGAGGTCGTCATGGCCGACCCCGTGTTCTGGACCAACTACCGCAACACGGTCGTCTACACGGTCGTCGCGACCGCCATCTCGATGCTGCTGACCACCTGCTACGCGTACGTGCTGTCGAAACGGCACCTGAAGGGCCGGGCGCTGCTCGTCGGCATCGCCGTGTTCACCATGTTCTTCAACGGTGGCCTGATCCCCAACTACGTGCTCGTCAGCGGGCTCGGGCTGCGCAACACCATGTGGGCGGTCGTGCTGCCCAACGCCATCAGCGTCTTCAACCTCCTCGTCATGAAGTCGTTCTTCGAAGGGCTGCCGGTCGAGCTGGAGGAGGCCGCCGCCGTCGACGGCCTCGGCACCTACGGCATCCTCTGGCGGATCGTGCTGCCGCTGTCGAAGGCCGTCATCGCCACGATGGTCCTCTTCTACGCGGTGGCCTTCTGGAACTCGTGGTTCCCGGCGTTCCTGTACCTCGACGACGCCGACCTCTTCCCCGTCACCATCTACCTGCGCAACCTCATCGCCGGTTCGACCGGCGGGTCCGACATCTCCACGCCGTCGGACACGGTGCTGCAGATCGCCGCCAACATCCAGGCGGTGACGATCGTGCTCACCGCGCTGCCGATCATGCTCGTCTACCCCTTCGTCCAGCGGTATTTCGTCTCCGGGATCACCCTCGGCGCGGTCAAGGGCTGACGCGCCGCCCGCCTCCCCTTCAAGGAGCTCCCCATGTCGCACTTGAAACGGCGCACCCTGCTCGGCGCGACCGGCGCCGCCGCGCTCGTCTCGCTCGCCGGCTGCGGTGACGACGACGACCAGGCGAAAGGCCAGGACTACACCGGTCACCGCGACGGCGCCATGGACGGCTACGGCATGGGCCAGCAGTTCACCGCCGCCCAGCCGCTGACGTTCTCCATCATGATGCTCAGCAACGCGGCCTACCCGTACAAGGCCGACTGGCTGTTCTTCAAGGAGCTGGCGAAGCGCACCAACGTGACGCTGCAGGCCACGGTCGTGCCCGGCAGCGACTACAACCAGAAGCGCAGCGTCGTGGTCGCGGCCGGCGACGCACCGATGATCATCCCGAAGACGTACCACCCCGACGAGGAGGCGTACATCGCCAGCGGGGCGATCCTGCCGGTCAGCGACCACCTCGACCTCATGCCGAACTTCCGCGACCAGGTCGCCAAGTGGAACCTGCAGGCCGACCTCGACACCTACCGGCAGGAGGACGGCAAGTTCTACCTGCTGCCCGGCCTGCACGAGGACGTCTGGGCCGACTACTCCCTCGCGGTGCGCACCGACGTGCTGCAACAGCTCGGCCTGCAGATCCCGAAGACCTGGGAGGAGCTGCGCACGGTGCTGCGGGCGATGAAGGCCGCGCACCCCGACGTGTACCCGCTGTCGGACCGCTGGAGCAGCCCGCCGATTCCCGGCGGCAACAACCTGCTGTCGATCGTCGGCACCGCGTACGGCACCCTGGCCGGCTGGAGCTATCAGCACGCCAGCTGGGACGACGCGGCGAAGGCGTTCGTCTACACCGGCACGACCCCGCAGTACAAGCAGGTGGTCGAGTACCTCAACTCGCTCGTCGCCGAGAAGCTCGTCGACCCGGAGAGCTTCACCCAGTCCGACGACATCGCCAAGCAGAAGTTCGCCAACGGCCGGTCGTTCGTGATGAGCTGCAACGCCCAGACCCTCGTCAACGAGCTGCGCCCCAGCATCGCGAAGATCCCCGGCGGCACGGTCCTGAAGATCCCCACGCCGACCGGCCCGATGGGCGACACGAAGGCCGGCAGCCGCCTCGAGGGCGGCGTCATGATCTCGGCGAAGGCCCGCGACAGCAAGAACTTCGTCGCGCTCATGCAGTTCATGGACTGGCTGTACTACTCGCCGCAGGGCAAGCTCTTCGCCAAGTGGGGCGTGGAGGGCACCACGTACACCGGCAGCGTCGACGACGGCACGATGAAGCTCGCGCCTGACGTCAACTGGGGCGGGCTCAACCCCGCCGGCACGAAGAACCTCCAGGTCGAGTACGGCTTCCTCAACGGCGTCTTCGTCTACGGCGGCTCCACGAAGCTGCTCAACTCCCAGTTCCCCAAGGAGGAGCAGGCGTTCCAGGACGTGATGAACGGCCGCAAGAACCAGCCCCTCGCACCGCCGCACCCGCTCAACGCCGACGAGCGCGAGCAGGCGACGCTGTGGGAGACGACGCTCAGGGACCACGTCAACCAGCAGACGCTGAAGTTCATCCTCGGGCAGCGTCCGCTCAGCGAGTGGGACGCCTACGTGAGCGAGCTCAAGAGCAAGAACATGACCCGGTACATCGAGGTCGTCAACGCCGCCTACAACCGGTACAAGAAAGCGCACGGGTGACGGGGCAGCTCGGCGACGCGTGGCGGCACTGCGTCGGGGCCGGGCGGTTCGAGCTCGCGCTGCGCCGCGACTACCAGGACTCCCTGGCGCTGCTGCAGCGGGAGATCGGGTTCCGGCACATCCGCCAGCACGGGCTGTTCAGCGCCGGCGCGGGCGTGCACCGGCCGTACGAGTACGCCGGCGAGCGGCGGGTCTTGCACTCCTTCACCTACGTCGACCAGGTCGTCGACATGTACCTGGAGCTCGGGATCCGGCCGTTCGTCGAGCTGGGATTCATGCCGCCGGGCCTCGCGTCCGGGGACCAGACGGTGTTCTGGTGGCGGGGCAACGTGACGCCGCCGAGCGACCGGGCCGAGTGGGCGGCGCTGGTCCGCGGCACCGTCGCGCACCTCGTCGACCGGTACGGCCTCGACGAGGTGCGCGGCTGGCCGATCGAGGTGTGGAACGAGCCGGACCTGAAGGACTTCTGGCAGCACGCGGACCAGGACGCCTACCACGACCTGTACGAGGTCACCGCGCACGCCGTGAAGGACGTCGACGCCGGGCTCCAGGTGGGCGGGCCGGCCCTGTCGCCGGGTGCGGACGACGGCTGGCTGCCGCGGTTCGCCGAGTTCGTGTCCGCGCGCGGCGTGCCGATCGACTTCGTGAGCCGCCACGCGTACACCTCCGGCGCCGCCCAGCACGTGCCCTTCGGCGTGCACCAGACGCTCGCGCCGGCGGCGACGCTCCTGGAGCAGTTCGCCGCGCCGGGCCGTCAGCTCGCCGGCACGGCCCTGGAAGGGCTGCCGGTGCACATCAGCGAGTTCAACTCCTCCTACCGCCCCGACAACCCCGTCCACGACACCGCGTTCCACGCCGCATACCTGGCGCCGGTCGTCGCGGCGGCGGGCGACCTCGTGGACTCGTTCTCCTACTGGACGTTCTGCGACGTGTTCGAGGAGGCCGGGGTCCCGGCGGCGCTGTTCCACGGCGGGTTCGGGCTGCTCACCCACCGGCAGATCCGCAAGCCCACCTTCCACCTGTACGCGTTCCTCGCCCGCATGGGCGGCGAGGTCCTCGCGCGCGGCGACGACCACCTCGTCACCCGCGACGGCGCCGGCCGGGTCACCGTCCTCGCGTGGGCCGGTGCGGCCGGGCACCGTCTCAAGGTGGACGTGCCGGTCGGAGCCTCCGGCGGCACCGCGTACGTGGCCCGCTCGTCGGTGTCGGAGGAGTCGGGCAACGCCTGGGCGGCGTGGCGGGAGATGGGCAGCCCGCGATCGCCGGGCGCGCGGCAGCTCGACGCGCTGCGGGAGGCGTCCGAGCCCGCCCGGCGCCACCACAGCGCGCCGGTCGTCGGCGGGCGGGTCGACCTGGACCTGACCCTCGCCGCGCACGAGGTGACCCTGGTCGAGGTGACCGCGGTGCGCGACGAGACGCCGCCGTGGTGGGACGACTCGCGGCTGCTGGGCGGCACCCGGTGAAGGAACGATTCGCGGCGCGGGTGTACACGCTGCTCGTGGTGGAGGTCCTGCTGGTCGCCGCCACCGCGCCGGGCCTGGCACTGCTGGTCGTGCTGGACCGGAGCCTCGTCACGGCGCTCGGCCTGCTGCCGGTCGGGCCGGCGCTGTCCGCCGCGCTCTACGCGCTGCACCGGCAGCCGGCCGACCTCGCCGACCTGCACCCCGCGGCCACGTTCTGGCGCGGCTACCGGCTCAACGCCGCCGCCGCGCTGCGGATCTGGGTGCCGCTGGTGGCGGTGCTGACCGTGGTGGCCGTCAGTCTCCTGCACCGGGATGCGGCGGGTGTACCGGTGTGGTGGTCGGGCCTGCTCGTGCTGCTCGCCGCGGCGGCCACGCTCGTCGCCGTCACCGCGCTCGTCATCGCGTCGCTGTTCGTGTTCCGGCCCGCCGACGTCCTGCGGCTCGCCGCCCACTTCCTCGCCGCCCGGCCGGCCGTGACCCTCGGCACCGCGGGACTGCTGCTGGCGGCGCTCGGCGTCACCGTGCTGCTGTCGGAGGCGGTGCTGCTGCTCCTGGCCGCCGGGTTCGCCGCCGCGCTGCTGGTCGTCTGCCGGCCGGTGATCGCCGGCATCACCGAACGGTTCGTGACATGAACACGAGCATGAGCATGCGCTCGAGACTGGACGCGCTGCGGGAGCGGCTCGGCGGGATCGCGTTCGGCGGCGACTACAACCCCGAGCAGTGGGACCGCGCCGTGTGGGACGAGGACGTCGCCTTCATGCGCGAGGCCGGCGTCAACCTCGTCACCGTCGGCGTGTTCGCCTGGGCGTCGCTGGAGCCGTCGCCCGGCCGCTTCGCCTTCGAATGGCTCGACGAGGTCATGGACCTGCTGCACGCCAACGGCATCGCCGTCGACCTCGCCACCCCGACCGCGGCGCCGCCGGTGTGGCTGTCCCACGGGCACCCTGAGGTGCTGCCCGTCATGGAGGACGGCGAGGTGTTCGGGTTCGGCAACCGGATGCACTACGACCCGACCTCGCCGCGGTACCGCGAGCACGCCGCCCGGATCACGACCGCGCTCGCCGAGCGGTACTCCCACCACCCGGCCCTCGCGATGTGGCACATCGGTAACGAGTACGGCCCGGTCGCGTACACGCCGTCCGCGGCGGCCGCGTTCCGGGAGTGGCTGCGCCGGCGGTACGGCGACCTCGACGCGCTCAACGCCGCCTGGTACACGACGTTCTGGAGCCAGCGCTACACCACCTGGGAGCAGGTGAACCCGCCGGAGGTGCCGCGGTCGTGGTCCAACCCGGCCCGCCGCCTCGACTTCCACCGGTTCGCCTCCGACGCGCTGCTGGAGTGCTTCGTCATGGAGCGCGACATCGTCCGCGCGCACCGCGACGACCTGCCGGTCGTCACCAACTTCATGCGCTTCCACCGCGGCGCCGACCTGTGGCGGTGGGCGCCGCACGTCGACGCCGCGGCCCTCGACATCTACCCGGACCCAGGGCAGCCCGACGCGCACGTCGCCGCCGCGCTCAACTTCGACCTCATGCGGTCGCTGCGCGGCGAGCCGTGGCTGCTCATGGAGCAGGCCGCCGGCGCCGTCTCGCAGTGGCGGGTCAACCACGCGAAGCGCCCCGGGCTGATGCGGTTCGGCTCCTACCAGGCGGTCGCGCACGGCGCCGACAGCGTCCTGTTCTTCCAGTGGCGGGCGGGCCGCGGCGGCCACGAACGCTTCCACTCCGCGATGCTGCCGCACTCCGGCACCCGGGCCCGCACCTGGCGGGAGGTCTCGGCGCTCGGCGCCGAGCTGCCGCGGATCGCGGCCGTCGCCGGCACCGGCCCACGCGCCGAGGTGGCGGTCCTGTTCGACTGGAACGCCTGGTGGGGGCTGGAGGTCACGCACGGGCTGCCGCGCAACGACTTCGACTACCCGGCGACCGTGACCGCGCACTACCGGCCGCTGCTGGAGGCACACCACGCGGTCGACCTGGTGTCGTTCGGCTCCGAACTGGCCCGGTACCGGGTGGTGGTCGTGCCGAACGCGTACCTCGTCGACGACCGCTGCGCGGCGGCCCTCGAGGACTTCGCCGCCGCCGGCGGGACCGTGGTGTGCTCGTTCTTCTCCGGCGTCGTCGACGAGACCAACCAGGTGCGGCAGCCCGCCTATCCGGGCGCGTTCGGGCGGCTCATCGGCGCCTGGATCGACGAGTACCTCCCGGCCGGGTCGTCGTTCGGCGTGCGGTTCGCCGGCGGGCGCACCGTCCGGGCCGACTGGTGGCAGGAGCGCATCCACCCCACGACCTCGTCCGTCGTCGCCTCCTACGTGGACGGTGACCTCGCCGGGTGGCCCGCGATCATCGCCGCCGGCCGGGTCACCTACATCGGCACGCGGCTCGAACCCGGGGCGCTGCGGGACGTGATCCTCGGCGCGGTCGCCGCCGCGGGCGTCCGGGCTGTCGTCGCGGGCGCACCGTCCCATGTGGAGGCGACCCGGCGGGGCCGGTTCCTGTTCCTGCTCAACCACTCGCCGACCGAGGCGGTCACGGTGCCGGCGGACGGCACCGACCTGCTCAGCGGCCGGATTCTGGAGGGCGCGGTGACCCTGGAGCCGCTCGGCGTGGCCGTCATCGAGGTCCCATGACGGACGTCCACCCGGCCTGGCTGCCCCCGTCGGCGCTGCGGGCGATCGGCTCCCGCCGCGTGTCCGTCCGCGGCGACGGCCTGCTCGTGCGCACCGTGATCGCCGAGGTCGCGCAGGCGTGCGGGCGTTACGGCGGCGCGGTCGTGTCCGGCGGCGCCGACCTGGTGCTCGCGGTGTCCACGCCGGCCTACGGGCCGGAGGGGTTCGCGGTGTCCCGCGACGGCGGGGTCACCACCGTCGCCGCCGCCGACCCCGCCGGGCTGCTGTACGGGCTGTTCCACCTCGCGCGGCTCGGCGAGGCCGCGTTCGGCGCGCCGCACCCGCCGCGGGTGCACCGGCCCGGGTACGCCCGCCGCATGCTGGACCACTGGGACAACGTCGCCGTGCACCCCGTCATGGGCCAGGTCGAGCGCGGCTACTCGGGCGGCTCGCTCTTCTGGCACGACGGCGTCCTGCGCGAGGACCTCGGCCGGGTCACCGGTTACGCGCGGCTGCTGGCGGCGTGCGGCATCAACGCTGTGACCGTCAACAACGTCAACGTCCACGCGACGGAGGCGCGGCTGCTCACCGACCGGCTCGGCGACGTCGCCACCCTCGCCGGCGTCTTCCGCCCGTACGGCATCCGCGTCCACCTGTCGGTGAACTTCGCCGCGCCGCGCGACGACCTCGGCACCGCCGACCCCCTCGACCCGCGGGTGCGGGCCTGGTGGGCCCTGGCGACCGACGCCGTCTACGCGGCGATCCCCGACTTCGGCGGGTACGTCGTGAAGGCCGACTCCGAGGGGCAGCCGGGACCGTTCGCGTACGGACGGACCCACGCCGACGGCGCGAACGTCCTCGCCGCGGCGCTCGCCCCGCACGGCGGCGTCGTGCACTGGCGGGCGTTCGTCTACGACCACCGGCAGGACTGGCGCGACCGGCGCACCGACCGGGCCCGCGCCGCGCACGACCACTTCGTGCCGCTCGACGGCCGTTTCCTCGACAACGTGGTCCTGCAGGTGAAGCACGGCCCGATCGACTTCCAGCCGCGCGAGCCGGTGTCGCCGCTGATCGCCGCCGTGCCCGCCACCGACGTCGCCGTCGAGCTGCAGGTGACCCAGGAGTACACCGGCCAGCAGCGCCACGTGTGCTACCTCGCTCCGATGTGGAGCGAGGTGCTCCGGTGCGCCCGCGGGATGGCGGCGCTGGACGGTCTCGTCGGCGTCTCCAACGCCGGCGACGACCCGTTCTGGACCGGGCACCCGCTCGCGCAGGCGAACCTGTACGCGTTCGGCCGGCTCGCGTGGGCGCCGGACCTCGACCCCGTCGCGATCCTCGACGAGTGGATCGGCCTGACGTTCCCAGGCGCCCCCGACGAGCTGCGGGAGACGCTGCACGCGGTCATGGACGACTCGTGGCGCACCTACGAGGCCTACACCGCACCGCTCGGCGTCGGGTTCATGGTCCGCCCCGGGCACCACTACGGCCCGGACGTCGACGGCTACGAGTACACCCCATGGGGGACCTACCACTTCGCCGACCGCGACGGTGTCGGCGTGGACCGCACGTGCGCGACCGGGACCGGCTTCGCCGGGCAGTACCCGCCGGCGCTGGCCCGCGTGTACGAGTCGGTCTACGACTGCCCCGACGAGCTGCTGCTGTTCTTCCACCACGTGCCGTACGGGCACATCCTGCACGACGGCGGCACCGTCATCCAGCACATCTACGACACGCACTTCGCCGGCGCCGACGCGGTCGTGGCGATGCGGGACCGCTGGGCCCGGCTGCCTTCAGAGCACGTCGGCCCGGCGTTCGCCGCGCGGGTGTCGGCGCTGCTCGACGAGCAGGTGCGCAGCGCCGCCGAGTGGCGCGACCAGATCAACGCGTACTTCTTCCGCAAGTCCGGCGTCCGTGACGCCCACGGACGCCGGATTCCCTGACCCGAAGGGAGCACCGATGACCAGACGCCGCCTGATCGCCGTCGCGCTGGCCGTGGCGACGGCGGTCGCTGCCGGCGTCACCATCGCGTCCGCCGACGCGGCCGTCACCGGGTCCGCGGCAGCATCCGCAACAGCATCCACAGTGGAGGACGAGGGCGCCGACTGCCCGGTGCCGGCGCTGCCCGACGCCGGCGCGGCGCTGGGCGGCGCCGAGGTGTACAGGGCGCTCGGCGCGGGCGACGCGATCACGTACTGGTCGGACGTGCAGGACGGCACGCACTGCGCGAACCGGCCCGAGTGGCGGACCCCGCTGCAGCAGCACATCCAGCGGTTCCTGCTGCGCACCGGCAGCAGCGCGGGCACGTTCCGCATCTCCAGCCGGGCGGCGGGGCGGCTGTCCGACTGGTCCGACCGGCAGACCCCGGTGCTGAGCGACGGGCCCCCGCAGTCGCCGTCGCCGTCCGCGCCGGTCTCCGTGTCGCCGTCTGTGTCGCCGTCTGTGTCGCGGTCCCCGTCGCCGCCGGCCTCGCAGTCCGCGGGGCAGGGGTGCACGGCGGTGGTGACGGTGCAGAACGTCTGGGACGGCGGGTTCGTCGCCTCCGGGCGCGTGAACGCCGGGGGCGCGCCGATCCCGGGGTGGACGGTCCGGCTCGCCCTGCCGGCCGGCAGCGCGATCACCAACGTGTGGAACGGCAGGCTCACCGGTACATCGGTGGCCAACGCGACCTGGAACGGATCGCTCGGCGCGGGGGCGTCGACCGAGTTCGGCTTCCAGGGCACCGGGCCGGTGTCGGGTCTCGCCGCCACCGGCTGCGCCGCCGCCTGAGGTCCTCCGCCGCCGGGCGCTTCAGACCTGCTGGAGCGCCCGGCGGATGGCGGCGGCGACGTGCTCGGGGTCGCGCTGGTCATGCACGACGATGACGGCGGTCCCGTTGCCCCTGCTCGTGGCGCCGGCGGCTCCCGCGCCCGTCTCAGCGCCCGCTCCAGACACCGCTCCAGACACCGCTGCGGGGCCCGCTTCGGTGGTCGCGAACAGCGACACCACCTGCGCCATGGCGGCGTCGAGCTCCGCGACGGGCTCGGCGGTGTCGCGCCGCAGCCACCGCCGGAGCACGTGGTTGTGGGCGGAGACGACGGCGGCCGCCATCAGCTCGGCCCGCAGCGCCGCGCCGGGAGCGGAGCCCCACGACTCGGCGATGAACTCGCGGAAGAGCCGCTGGTACCGCGCGACGCTGGCGATCTCCCGGTCCCGCAGGGTCGCGATCCGGCTGGTGAGCGCATACCGCAGGCGGGCCCGGTCCCCCTCCTCCAGGTACCGCAGCAGGACGAGGCGCACCGCTTCGGTGACCGCCACGATCGCCGTGTCCGCCGTCGACGTCGCCAGGCGCTCCTTCACGGTCGCGAGCAGGCGGTCGTGATCGGGGAAGATCACGTCCTCCTTCGACCGGTAGTGGCGGAAGAGGGTGGTGCGGCCGACGCCCGCCCGGTCGGCGATGTCGTCGGCGGTGGTCTGCTCGTAGCCGCGCTCGTCGAACAGCGCGAGGGCGGCGTCGACGAGCCGGTCACGTACGGGAATCGCGGTCACAGTTCCCCATCCTCCCGCATCGCTCTGACCTGTTGCTTTCCGGTCCCGGTATCCAGTACCGTCCCAATGGTACGCAGTACCGCATCGATCTGGGGAGGACACATGGTCCTGACGTTCGGTTCCAGCGCCGCTACGGCCCGCGCGCTGGCCTACGACCCGGTACTGCGTTCCACCGACCTGTTCCGCAGCGTCGACCCGGACTCCGCCGCCGCGCTGGCCCAGGAGTTCGAGCGGGTCGACGCGGACCGGGGCACGGTCCTGTTCACCGAGGGCGACCCCGGCGACCGGCTCTACATCGTGCTGTCGGGCAAGGTGAAGCTGAGCCGCCGCTCCCGCGACGGCCGCGAGGGCCTCATGGCGCTGCTCGGCCCGACCGACCACTTCGGCGACTTCGAGCTGCTCGACGGCGGTCCCCGGGTCGCCGCCGCCACCGTCGTCTCCGACGCCCGCCTCGCGGTGCTGCCCAAGACAGTCCTGGACCGGTGGATCGCCCACCACCCGCACGTGGCGGAGCAGCTGCTGCGGGTCATCGCCCGGGGCATCCGCGGCCACCGCGCCGCCGTCGACGACCGCCTCTTCAGCGACGTGCCCGGCCGGGTCGCCGGCCGGCTCATCCAGCTCGCCCAGCGCTTCGGCGTCGCCGAGGACGGCGCCACCCGCGTCGTGCACGACCTCACGCAGACGGAGCTCGCCCAGTTCGTCGGCGCCTCACGGGAGTCGGTGAACAAGGTCCTCGCCGAGTATGCCGCCCGCGGCTGGGTCCGCCTGGAGCACAAGTGCGTCGTCATCCTCGACAACGCCCCGCTCGCCCGCCGCGCCCAGCGGGGCCGCCGCCGCTGACCGGCGTCTCTTAGGCTGGTCCGCGTGGACCTGGAGTTCAGCGGCGAGGTGTGGCACTGGCGCGGCCCGTCCCCGTTTCACTTCGTGACGGTGCCGGAGGACGAGTGCGCGGCCCTGCGCTCCGCGGCCGCCCTCGTCACCTACGGCTGGGGCATGATCCCGGTCACCGCCCGCATCGGCGCCACCACCTGGACGACCTCCCTCTTCCCGAAGGACGGCGGCTACGTGGTCCCGCTGAAGGACCGCGTCCGCAAGGCCGAGGACATCGACCTCGGCGACACCGTCACCCTCCGCCTCACCGTCGCGGCCTAGCGGGCCGGGGGCGTGACCGCGGCGACCATGGCCGAGCGCGGTGAGCGCTTGCCGAGCAGGCTCCGGGAATACACGGCGTAGGTGTACTCCGTCGAGCCCTTCAGGCCCTTGAGCGTCACGTCGGCGCGGTTGGTCGTCACGACCCGTGTCTCGGCCGCGCCGTTGACGGCGACCACCAGGTACGTCGTGCCGCCGATCCTGTCCGGGCGGCGCTGCCAGGTAAGCCGGACGCTGCTCGGGGTCACGTCCGTCACGGTCAACCCCCGGGGGGCGCGGCTCTTGGGGTCGACGCCGGCCGCGGCCACGGTGTTGCGGAACACCGTCGCCTCGCGCGTGTCCGAATCAAGGCCGTTGGGGCCGTTGATGAACCGCCGTCCCCACGCCGTGCGGCTGTTGCCGTCGAAGTTGTTCACCAGGTCCAGGTAGCTGAACTGCTTGTCGTTACCGCTCCAGGACCAGCCGAGGTAGCCGAGGTGCTGCGCCTGCGCGGTGGCCATGATGGCGTCCTCGTCCGGCTTGCCCCACTGGTGCTGGCTGGAGAACTCGCCGATGAGGATCGGCAGGTGGCGGTCGGTGAACGAGGTGAGGTAGCCGCTGACCTTCGGCGCGGTGTCGAACATGCCGTACATGTGGATGTCGAACGCGGTGTTGCCGGTGGGGTCGGCGGCGAGCACCCGCTCGGCGTTGTCGCGCATGATGAACGACTCGTCCTGGCCCCAGCCGGGGCCGTCGACCAGCAGCGTGTGCTTGAAGCCGGCGGCGCGCAGCCGGCGGATCGCGTCGGAGGTCTGCTGCACCCAGGGCCACGAGGTGCCGTTCGCGAACGGTTCGTCGGCGATGTTGACGAGGACGTTGTCCTCGTGGCCGGCCAGCGTGTCGCGCAGGCTGAGCCAGAACTGCACCGCTTCCGACATCGGTGCCGCCTTCTTGTCCTGGCCGAAGCCGGCGGTGTCGTGGGCGTCGAAGATACAGATCAACCGGTTCTGCTGGCACAGCTCGACGACGGTTGCCACCTCCCGTGCCGGGGCCCGCCGAAACTGGTGGCCGATGCCGAGGGTGACCCGCACCGCGTTGGCGCCCGCCGCCTTGATGGCCGCGAAGGAGCTGTTGTGGTCCGGGTACCACATGAAGTCGTGGTTGACGCCGCGCAGCACGAGGTCGCTGCCGTTCGCCTCGACGAGCCGGCCGTCGCGAACCCGGATGCCGATGTGCGGCTCGGCGGCGTGTGCCCGGCCCGGCGTCAAGAGCGCGGCCAGGAGCGTGGCGACCGTCAGCACCGTCAGCACCGGCCGGGTCGGGCCGGCAGCACGCGGTCGAGCCAGGCGCTTTGTGCGCGCAGGCAGAACGTCGTCGCGCCTGGCCGGCCCGCGCGACACCTGAGCGTCGGTTGTCACGGCACCTGCGCATACCCCGGGGCTTCCGCTCCTACCCGCACCGCCGGGTGACCCGGTCCACCCCCGCCCCTCGGACGGGCGGAGACCTAGAGCGGCCAGTGCCGCACGGCGGTGTCCAGCCAGGGGACGACCAGCAGGACCGTCGGCAGGACGAGGATCGCGGCGGCCAGGGTGTAGACGGCGGCGGCGAGGCGGCGGTCGGTGGGGGCGGCGCCCGGGGCCAGGCGGTCGAGGCGCCACCGGCGCTCGCGGTCGGTGTCGTGCGGCTCCAGCTCGAGGTCGCCGGCGGGGCCGCTGAGTGACCGGAGGGCCGCGTGCACCGGCTCGTCGCCGTGGACGCGGCGGGCGGCGTCGTCCGCCAGGGCCTCCAGGAGCAGGTGGACGGCGTCCAGGGGGGCGCGGCTGCGCAGCGGGGCCGGGACCGCGCGGTAGAAGGCGGTGAACGACTCCATCACCACGTCGTGGCGGGCGCGCAGGTGGGCCCGCTCGTGGGTGAGGACCGCGGCCACCTGCGGCTCGCTGAGCAGGCGCAGGGTGCCCTCGCTGAGCACGATCCTGGGGGAGCGGCCCGGCACGCAGTACGCGAACGGCAGCCCGCCCTCCAGGACCCGCAGCGGCACGTCGCTTTCGATCGTGGCCTGGGAGAGCAGGTCGGCGAGCAGGCGGTGGCGGGCGCGGCGCACCCGCGACCGGTACGCCACCAGGAACAGCGACACGAGCAGCCGCACGACGATGACGGCGGCGACGGCCAGGGCCGCGACGAGGGCGGCGACGGCGAGCGTGGTGCCGCGCGCCCGGACCAGCTCCTCGGGGCCGGCGAGCACCACGCCCAGCGCGCACAGGACGGCGGCGAGGGTGATCGCCTGCCACAGCGCGACGGCGGCGCCGGGGGCCCGGGCCGTCCAGCGCGCCCTGGCGAGGGGGCCGGGGACGACGAGCGACAGGGTCAGGCCGAGCGCACCCAGCAGGAGCGCGGTCACCGGGCTCTGGCGGCCTTGATCGCCGCGGCGAGCGCGTCCGGGCCGATCCGACCGACGAAGTGCGCGAGGGCCGCGTCGCGGGCGGCGCCGTCGGGTGCGCCGCTGAGGGCGTCGAGCATGAGGGCCGCGGTCATCTCCTCGCGCGTCTGGGTGGCGGCATACCGGTAGGCGCGGTCCGCCTTCTGCTGCGTGACCACGCCCTTCTTGGCCAGCCGGTCCAGCACCGTCATCACGGTCGTATACGCGAGGCCGCGCGAAGGGTCGAGCCGCTCGTGCACCTGCCGGACGGTCAGCGGCTCCCCGGCGTCCCACAGCTGCGCCATGACCTCGCGCTCGAGGTCCCCAAGTCCGGCCATGCCGCCAGTGTAACCGGGATTACGGTGCGCGTCGTACTACAAGCCGTAGTATCTACTACGAGATGTCGTAGAGGGGGACTCATGGACGTGCTCGACCTGACCCGGCTGCAGTTCGCGGTCGTCACGCTCTACCACTACCTGTTCGTGCCGCTGTCGATCAGCCTGTCCGCGGCGACCGCCGGCCTGCAGATCGCCTGGATGCGCACCGGCGACGACAAGTACCGGCAGCTCACGATGCTCGTCGGCAAGCTGCTCATCGTCACCTTCGCCGTCGGCGTCGTCACCGGCCTGGTGCAGGAGTTCCAGTTCGGGCTCGCCTGGAGCGAGTTCGCCCGCTTCTACGGCGACGTCTTCGGGCCCACCCTCGCCATCGAGGGCATGCTCGCGTTCTTCCTCGAGGCCACGTTCCTCGCGCTGTGGTACTTCGGCTGGGACCGGCTGTCGCGCCGGGTCCACCTGGCGACCATCGTCGTCGTCGCGGCCGGCACCCTGCTGTCGGCGTTCATCATCCTGGCCGCGAACTCGTTCATGCAGCACCCGGTCGCCTACGAGCTCGACCCCGCCACCGGCCGCGCCCGCCTCACCAGCTTCAGCGAGCTGCTGCTCAACAAGGTCAACCTCGCCGCGTTCCCGCACACCATGGCCGGCGCGGTCATGGTCGGCGGCGCGCTCCTGCTCGCCGTCGGCGCCTGGCGCTTGAAGGATGCCGCCGACGGCGCCGCGTTCGCCACCCTCGCCCGGGTCGGCGCCTGGATGACCGCCGCCGGCGGCGCGCTCACCGCCCTCACCGGCGACCACCTCGGCAAGGTCATCACGCAGGTGCAGCCGATGAAGATGGCCGCCGCGGAAGCGCTCTACGCCACCACGACCGGCGCGCCGTTCTCCGTCTTCGCGGTCCCCGGCTTCAGCATCGAGGTGCCCCGGCTGCTGTCGATCCTCGCGTACGGCAGCCCCGACGCGACCGTCGCCGGCATGGACGACCTCCAGGCGCAGTACAGCGCCGCGTACGGCCCCGGCAGCTACGTGCCGATGATCCCGGTGGCGTTCTGGACCTTCCGCCTCATGATCGGCGCCGGCATGCTCGCGATGGGGTTCGCGCTGCTGTACCTGTGGCGCACCCGGCGCGGCCGCCGGCCCGCGGCCTGGATGCTCCGGGTGGCGATCCTGCTGCCGCTGCTGCCCGCCGCCGCCAACAGCCTCGGCTGGATCTTCACCGAGACCGCCCGGCAGCCGTGGATCGCGTTCGGCCTGACGAAGGTCGCCGACGGCATCTCCCCGGGGCTCACCGCCGGCGAGGTCCTCGCGTCACTGCTCGCGTTCACCGCCGTCTACGGCGTCCTCGCGGTCGTCTGGTTGCGCCTCGTCCGGCACCTCGCCCGCAAGCCGCTGTCAGCGCCCGTACCGGTGGCCGCCGACCCCGAACCCGCCCTGAGCTACTGAGGAGACCCCGATGAGCCTCGTCGTCATCTGGTACGCGCTGATCGTCCTCTGCTGGGTCCTGTTCTTCGTCCTGGAGGGCTTCGACTTCGGCGTCGGGCTGCTCAGCCCGCTGCTCGGCCGCGACGAGCACGAACGCGCCGCCGCCGTGCGCACCATCGGCCCGTTCTGGGACGGCAACGAGGTGTGGCTGGTCGCCGCGATCGGCGTCACGTTCGCCGCGTTCCCGTCCTGGTACGCGGCGCTGCTGTCCGGCCTGTACCTGCCGATGGTGGCGATCCTGCTGCTGCTCGCCGGCCGCGGCGTGGCCCTGGAGTTCCGCGGCAAGCACGACTCGCCGCGCTGGCGCCGCCGGTGCGACCTGGTCCTCGCCGCCTGCTCGGCCGGCGTCGTGCTGCTGTGGGGCGCCGTGCTCACCGTCTTCGTCCGCGGGCTCGCCCTCGACGCCGGCGGCGAGGTCACCGGCGGCGGCCTGGCCCGCACCCTCACGCCGGTCCTCACCCCGGCGGCCGGCCTCGGCGCGCTGCTCGCCCTCACCGCCGCCGTCCTGCTCGGCGCCACCTTCCTGGCCCTGCGCACCACCGGCCCCGTCCGCCGGCGGGCCGGGCTGCTGGCCCGCCGGGTCGCCCTCACCGCCGCCGTCGCGGCGCTCGTCGTCGCCGCCGGTGCCGCCCTCGCGGGGGCCGCCGCCACGGTACTGGTCGCGTCTGCCGCCGCCGTGCCCCTCGCCGGGGTCGCTGTCCTGACCCGGCGGGCCGGGACCCGGTGGGAGGCCGGCTCGTTCGCCCTGGTCGCGATCGCGGTCGCCGGCGCCGTCGTGGCCACGCTGACCGCCAACGGCGACGTGGTGCTGCCGAGCACCCTGTCGGGCGCGTGGTCGCTGACGATGTCCGAGGCCGCCGCGACCGGCCCCGCGCTGCGCCTGATCAGCGCCGCCGCCGTCGTCGTGCTCCCCGGCGTCCTCGTCTACCAGGCGTGGTCCTACCGCGTCTTCCGGCAGCGCGTCGCCAGCGAGCGGGTCGCCTCGTGACCAGCGTCGCGGGGACGCCCGTCGCGGAGGGCGGGCGTCGCAGCCGGGGGCCCGTCGACCCGAGGCTGCTGCGGCACGCGCGCAGCAGCCGGGCGGGGATCGCGCTGCTCGCCGTCATCGGGGCCGCGCAGGCCGCCGCGACCGTCGGGCTCGCCGTGGTGGTCACCGGCATCGTGGTGCGCCTCGCCGCGGCGGAGCCCGTCGGTGCCGGAGCCCTCGCCGCGCTCGCCGGGGTGTACGCCGCCCGGGCCGCCCTGACGTGGGCGGAGCAGGTCGCCGGCCGCCGCGCCGCGGCCCGCGTCACCGACGAGCTGCGCCGGTCCGTGCTGGCCGCGGCGCTGCGCCGCGGGCCTGCCTGGGTCGCCGGGCACGGCAGCGGGCGGCTCGTCGCGGTCCTCGGCGGCGGCATCGACGCGCTGCGGCCGTGGTTCAGCGGGTACCTGCCGTCGCTCGTCCTCGGCGTGGCCCTGCCGCCGCTCGTCGTCGCCGCGATGCTCTTCGCCGACCCGGCCTCCGCCGTCGTCGTCCTCGTCACCCTCCCGCTGGTGCCGCTGCTCGGCGCGCTCATCGGCTGGGCCACCCAGCGGCGCGCCCAGGAACGCTGGCAGGCGAGCGCCCGGCTCGCCGGACACTTCCTCGACGCCGTCCGCGGCATCGCGACGCTGCGCCTGTACGGCCGCGCCGAACGCCAGACCGCCGCCGTCGCCCGCATGACCGACGCCCACCGCGCCGCGACCGTGCGGGTGCTTCGGGTCGCGTTCCTCTCCTCGACCGCCCTGGACCTGGTCGGCACGCTGTCCGTCGGGCTCGTCGCGGTCGAGGCCGGGCTCCGCGTCGCCGCCGGCCACCTCGACCTCGGCCCCGCGCTCCTGGTGATCCTGCTCGCCCCCGAGGCGTACCGGCCGCTGCGCGAGGTCGCCGCCCGCTTCCACGCCAGCGCCGACGCGGCCGCCGTCATCGCCGACGTCGACCGGATCCTGACGGACGCCGACGCCGCTTTGCGTTCCACCGCGACCGGCGGGGAGCCCGGTGTCGTGGTCGCCGGTGTCCGCGTCCGGCACCCCGGTGCCGCCGTCGACGCGCTGCGGCTGCCCACCCTGGCCGTCGACGGCGGAGAGCTCGTGGCGCTGCGCGGGCCGTCCGGCGCCGGGAAGACCACGACGCTGCGGGTGCTCGCCGGGCTGCAACCCGTGTCGGCCGGGTCGGTCGCCGTGGGCGGGGGACAGCCGCTGTACCTGCCGCAGGACCCGACGCTGCCGCACGCCCGCACGGTCGCCGAGGCGGTCGCCCTCGACGGCGAGACCCGCCCGGCCGACGCGGTCGTGCTCGGCGCGCTGCGGACCGTCGGCCTCGACACCGAGATTCTGGCCATGCCCGGCGGCCTCGACACCCCCCTCGGCGAACGCGGCCAGGGCCTCTCCTCCGGGCAGCGGCAGCGGCTCGCCCTGGCCCGGCTGCTGCGCCAGGCCGCCGCCGCCCCCGCCGTCGTGCTGCTGGACGAGCCGACCGCCCACCTCGACGCCGCCGCCGAACGCCGGGCCGTCGCCGAGCTGCACGCCCTCGCCGCCCGTGGCTGCGCCGTCCTCGTCGTCGCGCACCGGCCCGCCGTCCTCGCCGCCGCCGACCGGACCGTGACCGTCGCCCCACCCACGCGGCCCGTGCCCCCGTCACCCGTGCCGGCCGCCGCTGCCCCGTCACTCGTGCCGGCCGTCGCTGCGCCGTCACTCGTGCCGGCCGTCGCGCTGTCGGCCGTGCCGTCGGCCATCGCGCCGGTGCCGGACGGTGCCGTGCCGTCGGCGGCCGATCCACACCCGGCGCGCACCGACGGCGCGCCGCGCGGACGTGGATGGCTGCGGAGCCCGGTGGTCGCGGTCGGGCTGGGGGCCGGGTCGTGGGTCGCCGGGCTCACGCTCGTCGCGGCGGCGGTGTGGCTGCTCGTGCGGGCCGCGCAGCTGCCGCCGGTGCTCACCCTGTCCGGGGCCGTCGTCCTGGTGCGGGGCAGCGCCGTCGCGCGGCCGTTGCTGCGGTACCTCGAACGTCTGGTCTCGCACGAGGTCGCGTTCGCGCGGCTCGGCGCGTGGCGGGCCGAGGTGTACGCCGCCCTCGTCCCCAGGGTGCCCGGGCCGGCCCTGCACCGCCGCGGCGACCTGCTCACCAGGGTCGTCGACGACGTCGACGCGCGGGTGGACGGGGTGCTGCGGGGTCGCCTGCCCGCGTACGCCGTGGGCGTCGCCCTCGCCGCCGCCGTCCTCGCCGCCGCCATGGTGGACCCGGTCGCCGCGGCCGCCCTCGCCGCCGGGCTCGCGGTCGCGGCGCTGCTCGCACCGTGGCTCGCCGCCCGGCACGCGGCCCGGACCGACGCCGCCACCGGCAAGGCCCGCGCGGAGCTGCGCGACGCCGTCGTCGAGACCGTCGAAGGCGTCGAGGACCTCGCGACCCGCGACCCCGCCGCCGCCCTCGCCGTCCCCGGCCGCCGCAGCCGCGCCCTGTCGCGCCTGGAGGCCCGGGCCGCCTCGACCGCCGGCGCCGCGTCGGCCCTCGCCCAGGTCGGCTGCGGCCTCGCGGTGCTCGGCGTGGCCCTCGCCGCCGCGGCCGGCGGCCACTCCGGCGAGGTCGCCGCGATGCTGCTCCTCGGCGCGGTCGCCCTCGCCGAGCCCGTCCTCACCCTCCCCGACGCCGCCATCGCCCGCCGCGCCGCCGCCGGCGCGACCCGCCGCCTCGCCGCCCTCGCCGCGCTGCCCCGTCCCGCCGCACCATCCACAGGGGACGCCACGGCGGCGGGGGGCGACCTGACCCTGGCCGTGGAGCGCGTCGCCGCGCGGTCCCGTCCCGCCATGCCGTCCACAGGGGACGTCACGGCGTTGGGAGACGACCTGACCCTGGCCGTGGAGCGCGTCGCCGCGCGGTCCCGTCCCGCCATGCCGTCCACAGGGGACGTCACGGCGGTGGGAGACGACCTGACCC